>JAOAPO010000142.1 GCA_025462945.1 Bryobacterales bacterium | reverse complement strand
GTGATTAGTCGCTCTACGGACGACTGGTTCGACACGGCGCGGCTCTGGGTGATAACACGAGGTGCCGCAGCCGCGGCCTGGGCGCGAGCATCGGCGATTGCCTGCATGTACTCGTGAATACTCGCTTCAGTTGCGAGCAGCGTCGAACTCGCTTCGGACGCCCGTCTGAGAATCTCTTCCTTCTGTTGCCCGAAAAGAACTATGTCTTTCTTCAGTCGGAAGTCCGTGAACGCTGTTTCCGCGTTCTTCAACTCTTCGACATAGTGGTCAGCCTGTTTTGAAAAAAACTCGTACGTGCCGGGTGAGCCGTGAATTCTCACATGGGCCTCAAGGTAGGATGCAGCTAACTGCGTTAGTACCGTGATTACCTGGTGCGGGTTGTTCGCAACGTAATCGATCTCGATGATGTCCGCCTTCCGTACAGGCGATATCTTGAGATCACGGTGCAGACGAGCTACGGCCCTTTCCAACTGAAACTGCTGTTGATCACCAGGCGCCGAGCCCTGAGGCGATTCAAGTGTAGCCAGTTTGCTGGCGGTGGCTACCTGGCGCAACAGGTCGTTGCTGCCAAGCAGTTCGATTTCAGTGTTGATTTTGGCCTCGCTCACTTCGCTCGGAGGAGACGTCTGGGCTGTGCTGGCTCCACTCACCACCATGTCGGCCCTGAAGTTCTTCACAAAGACTTTCATTCGAGCTTCATATTGCTTCGGCTGACTGAAGGTCCAATACGCGACAAGACTGATTGAGACAGCGAAGACCGCGGCAATCTGCCACTTCCGTCTCGCCACGATAGCAACGATGTCTCGGAGCGGTGAACGGCCGATTTCGGTTTGCGGGCCGGGGAGGTATGGTTTTGAGTCTGGCATTTTTGTCGATGTTTCCCTGATTTGCGGTTTTCCACGAATGCGCCTGACGTGGTGAACCAGCCCTGGCTGGCGCTGGTCCTAGATCCTCTGGAAAGGTGTCGTGTGATCAGCAGCCGGAGCCAGACCCACACGTGTTGCCACGGGCCGCACCACAGGCCGGACCCAGTGCCGTTCGATCTCAACCGCGATTGATCGCTGCAGCAGGGGAATGGATACGATCAGACGATGTCCCCTGTTGACGTCCAGGGTGATGCCCTCGATACCAGACAGGGGCCCCTTATCTATCAGAACGATCGACCCCACGGTAAGGAGGGGCCACGGTTCGGCGGGAAGACCAGACTGGATGATCGTCTTGATCGCTTCGACTTCGCCATCCGGGATCGAAACAGGGTCATGGCCGGCACTAACAATTGCAATCACGCCCGGGGTAGTCAGAATAGGCATCAGCCGGTCGCGTGGGTTGAAGCGGCAGAACAAATAACCTGGAAAGAGGGGGAGATCAACAAGTTTTCGTCGATCTGACCACTGACGACACGAACTGTATACGGGCAGGAAGGTTTCGTAATCCTTACCCGACAGCGCCTGCGAAGCGACTCGCGCGAATTTAGGGCGAATACGCAATGCAAACCACGCCAGATCTTGTTGTGGCCGTGTATTCATCTGAGCAACTCACCTTCGGGGTCTGACATGAAAAAAGGCTGGCTTCGAAATGGACCGCACGAAGCCAACGCTCACGGTGCCATAATGCGTCAGCCATGTTAGCTGTTGAACCCTGTTCGCTTCCGACCGGAGATGTGGACGCGCAAATCTGTCAGCCTGGGAAGCGGGGGCGAACCCTGTGCATTAATCGAAATGCAGCGAAGCGCGGCGCACGTGGACGCGCTGCCGCCCCTAAAGTCACAGCAAAGGTTCACTACTTAAAGAACACCGACTTACCTCCGCGTCGTCGGTGAGCCCTGAATATAGCTCACTGCTTATCGAAATATCCAGACAAAAATTAGCCGTCTGTCAATTCTCTGTGTTCAATCGCGCGATTTCGGAGAATGCTGTGTTATCCAGCAGCACATCTCGTAACTCAAAGGTAAATCCGCACGCGCCAACGTATGGAACCATTCGTGTAGACCCGAGTGCCGACCAATTAATGCTTGTCGAGCAAGTGCGTTGGACCTATACTCCCTATTCGTATGGTCTTCAATTCTGTGGGTCTCGCATGGTTTCTGACTGAGTTCGCTAAGTGGATGGGCCTAGTTCGCAGTCCACATCGACAGGAGTCCGGCGCAAAGCACGGTGTCTTGTCACAGCGAATACGACGTAAGACAGCCCTGGTTGTCTTTGCTTCCCTGGCTGTCACCTGCATTCCTGCGGCGTTCGGCCAGATCCTGCCTGCGGAAAGGGAAGGCCCGCCTTCAAAGCTGACGTTCAAAGGGTTCGTGCGGGTTATCGACGCCTCGACGTTTGATGTATTTGTGAGCGGTAACCGAGTTGGCATCGGGCTGGTGGGAGTAAAACCTTCTCAGGCAAACACCGAGTGCGGCAAGTCGGCCATTCAAACGGTAAATACTTTGTTGCGAAATGCGACACTCACCTTCGATCAAGGCTCGGCCCCGGTGTTCGACGCACGCAAGCGGAGGATGTATCACGTTAAGTTCAATGGCGAGTCTCTGGCACGTAAGCTCGTTCAAATGGGATTGGCCGACGTCACACAGGAAGGTGACGAAAGAGCAGAACTAAACGACGACAAGGCGAGTGCGCAGGCCGCCCGAACAGGCTGCGTATTGGACGCGTCGAAGCAAATCCCCCTCCCGCCAGCGATCGCCGGGAGCCAGCAGGACGCCCTCCAATCTCGGGCGCTCGCACCTCGGGCCGTCGTCAACACCAACGTGGTCTTGCCAACCGGTTTCACGTCAGAGACGGTCGCCTCGGGACTTACTTTTCCTACAAACTTCGCTTTCTTACCCGATGGTCGAATTCTTGTGCTTGAAAAGAGCGGCATTGTGAAACTTTTTAAAAATGGGGCGCTGCTCTCCACTCCCTTCATCAACTTATCGAGCCGGGTAAACGCATATTGGGACCACGGCCTTCTCGGCGTCGCGGTTGATCCCGGCTTCGCGACCAACGGGTTTGTCTACTTCCTGTACACATTCGAAAACGACGCACTGAATTACGACCAGCCGAAGACGTCGCGCCTGACACGCGTAACTGCCTCCGGCGATACGGCGCCACTCAGTTCGGAGCTTGTTCTTCTTGGAACGACGGT
Source organism: Bryobacterales bacterium (assembly GCA_025462945.1). GTDB lineage: Bacteria > Acidobacteriota > Terriglobia > Bryobacterales > Bryobacteraceae > BOG-234. The sequence continues at coordinate 3,482 of JAOAPO010000142.1, read as the reverse complement.
TGGTGCCGGTTGTGGCACAGCTCTCCTCGCGGACTGCATCTCTTCCGACAACCCTTCACATTCCATCGGTTCGGTCCGAGCAGCCCAGGACGGCACGCTTTGGGTGACGGCCGGCGACGGTGCATCTTTCAATGGTGTGGATGACGACGCGCTGCGCGCGCAGAACCTCGATACGTTGAATGGCAAATTATTGCACATAACGAATACGGGAGCGGGACTGCCGTCGAACCCGTTCTGGAACGGAACGAGCGGGGCGAATCGTTCCAAGGTCTGGGCTTACGGACTTCGCAATCCATACCGATTCAACTTAAGCCCATTCACCCAGACTCCCTACATTGGCGATGTTGGCTGGGGCACGTGGGAAGAGCTTAACCTCGGCTTTGCTGGTTCAAACTTTGGCTGGCCCTGCTACGAGGGGGCTTCTCAGCAGCCCGGGTATGCCGTAAAGGCTGTTTGCCAGTCTTTGTATGGGCAAGGCACCTCCGTCGTCACTATGCCCCTGTTCGCCTATAACCACTTCGGGTATAGCGCAGCGTCCACAGGGGGCGCCTTCTACACAGGCTCCAGTTACCCTGCCCGATACCAGAATCGCTATTTTCACGCCGACTATGCGCAGTCCTGGATTCGCTTTCTCCAGGTAAACAGCGCCGACCAACTGGTCAGCGGTCCTGAAGATTTTCTTTTCAATGGAGATGGCCCGGTATCGGTTCAGATGGGGCCGGATGGCTATCTCTATTATGTGTCCATCTCGACCGGAGAGTTGCGCCGAATCGTTTACAGCGGCCCTGCCGACACTACTGCACCGGCCGTTTTGTCCACTACGCCGGTGAGCGGAGCAACGAATATATCTGTCGGATCCCCGGTCACAGTGGTGTTCTCAGAACTGATGAGTTCGGCGAGTGTCAACACCTCGACGTTTACCTTGACACGTGCGGGCACGCCAGTTGCAGCTACGGTCGCCTCTGACGGAAGTCGCCAATCGTCGACCCTGACTCCGGCGGCGGGATTGCTCGCGGGCACCAGTTACACCGCCACGGTGAAGGGGGGCGCGAGCGGGGTGAAAGACTCTGCAGGAAACCCGCTCGCTGCCGATCTGGTTTGGAGTTTCACCACTTCTGCGCTTCCGCCCGGAACTGGGTACCTGAGCGACCGTTCGTGGTCCAGTGCCACAAACGGTTCGGGTCCGGTTGAGATCGACAGGAGTAACGGCGAATCAGCGGCAGGCGATGGCAATCCGCTTCGGCTGAACGGGCAAACCTTCGCGAAAGGCCTCGGCGTGCATGCCGTTTCGGAGATCCACTACTCGCTGAGTGGGGCTTGCTCCGCATTCTCGGCTTCTGTGGGGATCGATGACGAAACAGAGCAGCAGGGCTCCGCCATTTTCCAGGTGTTTGGAGACTCCACAAAGCTGTTCGATAGCGGCGTTATGCAAGGAGGTATGGCGCCGCTCCTTGCCAGTGTCAGCCTCACGGGGAGGAACGAACTGGTGCTGAAAGTCCTTGACTCCGGCTCGCAGTTTCGCGCTCACGGCGACTGGGCCAACGCTCTCTTGACCTGTACAGCGGGCGCGGCGCCGAGTGTAACCGCTACCACTCCGGCAGACGGAACTGGCGGAGTAGCCGTCACAACACCAATCACGGCGACGTTTTCTCAGGCAATGAACGCAACCACTCTGAGTCCCGGCCGGATCACTTTGGTGCGGCAGGGAACGTCGACGTCACTGCCCATAACGGTCTCGTACGATGCCGCGACTCTGACGGCTCGAATTTACCCGACCGCCGGACTGGCCGCTGCTGCCACGTACCAGATAACCATAAAAGGTGGATCGAGCGGAGTGACGGCGGCGGGAGGCACGCCTATGGCCGCCGATAAGGTTTGGGGGTTCACCACAGCCGCGCTGCCCGCCGGCGCTACCTACCTGAGCGACCGGGCATGGGCTTCCGCAGCGAATGGATATGGTCCAGTCGAGAAAGACATGAGTAACGGCGAGGCCGGGGCGGGTGACGGGAAGCCGATTACTCTGCGTGGTACCGCTTACCTGAAGGGTCTCGGCATGCACGCGAGTGCCGATGTCACTTACAACGTGACCGGATGTAACCTCTTCACTTCCGATGTGGGAGTTGACGATGAAGTTGGTCTCAACGGCTCCGTTGTCTTCCAGGTTTGGACTGACGGAGTTTTGCGGTACGACAGCGGCACGGTTACCGGCGGGACGGCACCGAAGCAAGCGAGTGTAAGCCTCGTCGGGAAGTCCGTTCTGAGGCTGGTCGTCACCGATGCAGGTAACGGAATCGCTTCCGACCACGCCGATTGGGCGAATGCCTTGATGACGTGCGGCGTGACGAACACGCCGCCAACTCCTGTTATCACGTCGCCAAGTCCTTCCCTCCAGTACAAGGTTGGTGACGTAATCACCCTCTCGGGTTCCGCAACAGATGCGGAGGACGGAAGTATTCCGGCGTCCGGCCTTTCGTGGCAGATAATCATCCACCACTGCCCGGGGGGCAGTTGCCACATCCACCCGCTCCTCACGCTGCCAGGGGCGACGGGCAGTTTCACCGTTCCGGACCATGGGGACGCGAGCTACTTCGAAATCATCTTGCAGGCGACGGATAGCGGGGGATCATCCGCTACTAAGACAATCAACATTAATCCCCAGACAACCTCCGTCACGGTTGCGAGCACTCCGGCGGGTCTGCAGGTAGTCTACGGAGGCACTACCTTCACTGCGCCAACAACACAAACTTCAATCGTCGGCTCGACGATCACATTGCTCGCCCCATCGCCACAAGGTACCAACAATTTCGCGTCATGGTCTGATGGGGGCGCTCAGCAGCACAACGTAGTCGTCGGAGCAGCCAGCGCCACCTACACGGCCACTTTCACGCAGACAGCGTCCCCGGCAGTAACAAGCACCAATCCCGCATCGAGTGCAACCGGTGTCCCGGTGAACACAACGGTGAGCGCCACGTTTTCATCGGCGATGCAGGTGGCAAGTCTGACCACGAGCACCGTGACGCTGGTGAGACAGGGAACTACTGTCCCGCTGGGGGCCACTGTTGCCTACAACGGAACCAACCAAACCGTCACCCTCACGCCGGCCGCGGCACTGGCCGCAGGTACGGTCTATACCGCAACCGTAAAGGGCGGAACCAGTGGGGCTAAGAGCAGCACGGGAACACCCATGGCAGCCGACTTCAGCTGGTCTTTTACCACTGCGGCCGCTGGCGGCACCAGCACTTTCCTGAGCGACCTGACTTGGACTTCCGCTGTTAACGGCTGGGGCCCGGTGGAGAAAGACCTCAGCAATGGCGAGCAAGGGGCAGGTGATGGAACTCCGATCAAAATCGCGGGGGTCGTTTATCCCAAAGGACTCGGTGTTCACGCCAGTTCCGATGTCCGCTACGGCGCGAGCGGCTGCACAGCGTTCACGACCGATGTTGGCGTCGATGCGGAAGTAGGCACCAACGGATCGGTCGTGT
>JAOAPO010000125.1 GCA_025462945.1 Bryobacterales bacterium | reverse complement strand
CAATAATTCGGGCAGCGCTTCCTGCTGCCATGCCGCTGACGGTCCCACCCTTATAACGGACCCGCCCACCGGTATCTCCCGCGGTAGACACCAGCGAGAGAGAGAGCAACGCCAAAACGGCTCGTCTCATGGCACTTGAATAGCACGAATTGCGAGAAAAACATATACCTCCGAAATGAATGGAGATATAGCGCCGGGACTCTTATACAGGGGAGCGCTGCAATACCAAACCATCGGCGCTGCCACGCCAAAGCTTTAGGAACGCCGCCCTTTTTGGGTAAGATGAAGCGGGGGAAGCCACTTGAACTTGCTCAAAGACATACGGAAGATCTATGCAGGATTGAACCCGGATGCGATCCGGGGAGCGGCGTCGCGCAATGTCAATGTCGGACTGGTCGCATCCAGCGATGAAATGTATCGCCGGATGGAGTCATTCCTGGCACCTTCGGGTAGTGACAGTCAGGCGCTGCGAGCCATCAATATAGCCGGTCCGCTGGTGAACGGTGAGGCGGCCAGCCGATTCGATTTTGTGCTTTGCGAACCCGGCGTGCCGGTACCGCGCAACGGCTACGTCTTCGAAGCTGGCGATTCGGGCTCTTTGCCCAAATTGATCCTCGAAGAGAACCCGGAACTGGAAATGGCGCTCGCGCGCACGTTTCCCCTCTTCCGCGCGCCGGCTTCCAGCCATATCATCCACAGCATCTCGAAGGAAAATGCACTCTTCTCGCTGGTGACCGCTCTGCCGAACGTGATTCCGAGCGTTCTCGACCTGCCGTGGGCGGTGGGTGAATTCGCGACCGACACAGCGTTTTTAACCATGAATCAGATCCGGATGGCGCTGCAGCTGGCCGCCGCCCACGACCGGCCGGTCGGTTACAACGAGCAGAAGTACCAGTTGGGGACGATCCTTGGCGGCGCGTTCGGATGGCGGGCGCTGGCTCGTGAGCTGGTGGGTAAGATCCCGCTCGGCGGCGGGTTGATTCCCAAGGCTGCCGTAGCGTTTGCAGGCACTTACGTGGTGGGACTGGGTCTCGAAAAGGTCAACCGCACGGGCAACGGGATGAGCCGTTCGCAGAGTCGTGACGCCTATGCGGCGGCGTTCGCGTATGGCAAGAAGGTGGCTGGCGAGTTGGCCCGGAGTCGGTTCGGACAGGTTAAGGCAACCTAATTGCATACTCTTTCGTACATGAGTACATGGCTATGAATACAAGACACATATTCGGCAAGCTGGGAGTGACGGGACTGATCCTGCTTGGAGCGGCCTCAGCAGCATGGGCAGATCGTCTCACCCTGAAGACCGGAACGGTTGTTGAGGGCACCTTTCTAGGCGGGACGGCGCGCCAGGTCCGCATGGAAGTGAACGGCCAGGTGCAGAACTACAACGTCGACGAAATCCGTTCAATTGGCTTCCGCGACAGCACCAGCAGCAACAACAATCAGGGAAATAACAACCAGGGTGCGTACCAGAATTCGCAGCAGCAGTATCCCCCGAATTCGCAACAGCAATATCCTTCGAGTTCTCAGCAACAGTACCCCGCGAACTCTCAGCAGCAGCAGCAGTTTCCCCAGACGGCCGCCACTCGCAGCAATTCGGGCAACTACTCGAATTCCAGAGTCGGCGTCACCATCCCGGCTGACACGACGATCACGATCCGGATGATCGACAACGTGAATTCCGAATCCGCTCGGCTCGGCCAGTCCTTCAAGGCCAGTCTGGATGAACCGATCTACGCAAACGGCCAGCAGGTAGTGCCTCGCGGCGCCGATGTAATGACGAAGATTGTGGACGACCAGCGAGCCGGAAAGCTTTCAGGCCGCTCGTCGCTGACCCTGGCGCTGTCGCAGATCATGGTCGACGGACGCTACGTGGACGTAACCAGCACGGACGTCGAAACCGAAGCCGGTTCTCAGACGGGCCGGACGGCGAAGGTGGTTGGCGGAACGGCGGCGCTTGGTGCCATCATCGGCGCGATTGCCGGCGGCGGTAAAGGTGCGGCGATCGGTGCCGGTTCGGGCGCAGCCGTCGGTGGTGCCGCTACAATCATGACGAGCGGACCGAAAGTGAACATCCCTTCCGAAACCAGGCTGACATTCAAGTTGCAGGCTCCTATCTCGTGGTAACTTGCCGATGCTAACCCGCCGGGTTCTTTGCGCCGCTCTCGTTTCGGGGGCGGCGCATCGCATTTTAGGGGCAACCAAAGTGGAGCTTGTTGAAGGCAATCCGAGCAGTCCAGTGCGGGTCATGATCTACGAAGACCTGCAGTGCGGCGACTGTCTCGCCCTCCGGAACTTACTCGATCAGAAGATTTTACCGAAATACGGGACACGGGTCGCCTTTGTGCACCGCGACTTCCCCCTGCCCAAACACGAGTGGGCGCGGGCGGCTGCTCTCGCCTGCCGCTGGCTGACCGAGCAGGATCGCGTGCTGGCCGTTCGTTTTCAGCGAGAGATCATGTCGGAGCAACTGCACCTCCGTACCGATACCATCGAGCACTGGATGCGGCAGTTCGCCATACGCAACAAGCTCGATCCTGATGCCATCATCGCGGCGACTTCCGACCCGAGGCTGATCGGTTTCATGGAGCAGGATCGGCAGGCAGCGCTGGCGCGGGGAGTTTCAAAGACCCCGACGATGTTCGTCGCCAATCAGGCCTTCGTGGAAACGATCATCTACGAGGAAGTGGCACGCGCCCTCGACGTCGAGCTTGGGCATTAAGCCCGTCTACCGTAAGCTGACTGCGCCTTCGTACCCCGTCATCTCCAGATACCCAACGCCTTTGTGCGAGCCGCTGTAATCGACGGCACCCTCCCAGTACTTCGGTCCGGCGTTCTTAGCGGCAATAGCCTGGTTGGGAAGAATCGCTTTTGCAGTAATGTCGATCTTCAGAGACGGCACGGTGATGTGCCATTCGATCGGGTAGCTGTTCCACCGGGCACCTGGTTCCAGCGTGAAATCGGCCTTTGTAAGATGGCGAGTCTTGCCGTCCGCGGCGATGAAGGTACCGGAGGCATTCGGGTCGATGGTGCCGTCCTTCCGACGTAGTTGGAACAACATCAGTTCCGTGTTGTTCTCCAGTTGGATGCTGAACCAGTCCCAGCCGGCCTGCTCAGCGGAGAGGGGTTCGCTGAACCATTCGTGGTCCATCCACGCCGTTCCGGTCACCTGATGCGTTGCGCCGCCCACCTGAAGGCTCCCGCTGACGCCGAGTCTGGGGAATGACATGTAGTGAGATGCCCTGCCCTGGCCTTCGGCTTTGCGGCTGATTCCATCCACACCGTGGATGACGTGGGGCTTGAGAGGCTTCAGATCCAGGTGGAACTGAAAGGCGGTCCCAGTGGCGGAAAGGGTCTGCTGCTCGCCGCTCCACCGCACCGACCAGTTGCCGTTCCAGACGCGGTTCTCGGCGGCACTCGCTCCGGCGATACCGGGACCCTTCCGGTTCAGGCGTTCGTCGAAGGCGAAGCGGTTGCCGTCGGGATCGGTCACGGCGGCATGCGCCAGATAGAGGTCTTGAATGGCCCAGCGCGAGGGGTTCGAAGTGCCGGGGCGTGCTCCTTGCCGGAAGAAAACCAGTTCGAAACCGAACCGTTTACCCTGCGTATCCTTCACATTACCCGTGTAATACCACCATTCGGTGCGGAAGTCTTCGTGTTCGAAGTGATCGCGGGGAAACTGGTAATGGTAGCCGGGCACGGCTGCGCGGTATGGGAAGTCGGCGGCCGAGACTGGCGCGGCCGCCAGAACGAAAGCCGCGAGGATCAGGGTGCCCGTCGTTGTTACCATGAGGTTGCCCGGAAAGTTGTTGAAACCACGCATGGTTTTGAAGCCCCCGTATGGTTATTGAAACAAAGATCGCCCAATTCGACAGTATCGCGCTCGACTCCGGGGCGACGCTGATGCCCGTCGAAATCGCGTATGAGACGTACGGCCAGCTGAACTCCGACAAGTCCAACGCCATCCTGATCACGCATGCGTTCACGGGCGATGCCCATGCGGCCGGAATCAGTCAGGACGGCGGGAAGCCCGGCTGGTGGGACAACATGATCGGTCCCGGCAAGGCCTTCGACACGGATCGCTACTTCGTAGTCTGTTCCAATGCGCTGGGCGGGTGTCAGGGGACGACCGGGCCATCGTCGATCAATCCGGCGACCGGTAAGCCGTACGCGCTTGCGTTCCCGGTGATTACGATCGGCGACATGGTGCGGCTGCAGAAGATGCTGATAGACAGCATGGGCATCGCGCGCCTGCTGTGTGTGGCGGGGGGCTCAATGGGCGGCATGCAGACGCTGCAATGGGCGGTCAGCTATCCGGAAATGGTGCTGTGCACGATTCCCGTGGCAACCACCTGGCGGCACAGCGCGCAACAGATTGCATTCAATGAAGTTGGACGGCAGGCCATCATGGCCGACCCGGACTGGAACAACGGCGACTATTACGACACGAAGCCACCGGCTCGCGGTCTGGCCGTGGCCCGGATGGTGGGCCACATCACCTACATGAGCGACGAATCGATGCGGGAGAAATTCGGGCGCCGGCTGCGTGAGAAGGAGAAGTTCGGCTTCGATTTCGGCGTGGATTTCGAGGTGGAAAGCTACCTCCGTTACCGCGGTTCGCAGTTCGTAACCCGGTTCGATGCGAACTCGTACCTGTACATCACGAAGGCCGAAGACTATTTCGATTTAACCAACGGCACGGGTTCCCTGGTTGACGCATTCCGAACAGTGGACACACGGTTTCTGGTGATCAGCTTCACTTCGGACTGGCTGTACCCCAGCTACCAGTCACAGGAAATCGTGCGCGTGCTGCGACGTGTGAACGGCGATGTCGCGTACTGCGACTTGCCCTCGAACTACGGCCATGACGCCTTCCTCGTGGACGTGGCGGAGCAGACGGAACTCGTGCGTGGCTTCCTGGCCAGTACGGCCCGGATTGCGAGGGCGGCGTAGATGGCGACCGCCAGCGCAGCATCTCCGCGGGTGACTCTGGCTGAGAGGCCGGATTTCTCTGTTATCGGCCAGATTATCGAACCCCGCACGCGGGTGCTGGATCTGGGCTGCGGGGAAGGCGAAGTTCTGGCCTGGCTGGTGGAGAACAAACACGTGCTGGCGCGTGGCGTCGAGATTTCTCCGGAACTGGTGCGGAAGGCAATTGGGCGTGGCGTCTCGGCGTATCAGGGCGATATCGACGAGGGCCTGGCGGACTATCCCGACGGCGCCTTCGACTACGTCATCCTGAGCCAGACCCTGCAGGAGACCCGGTCACCGCTTCAGGTGCTTCGCGAGATGTTGCGAGTGGGCCGGAGAGCGATCATCTCGTTTCCGAACTTCGGACACTGGAATGTGCGGCGGTCGATGCTGTTCACCGGTCAGGCGCCGAAGACGAAACTGTTCCCGTACGACTGGTATAACTCGCCGAACATCCACTTCCTGAGCATTCAGGATTTTGAGAACCTTTGCCAGGATCACGGCTTTCCAATCGAGAAGCGGTACTTCCTTTCGGGGTCTCGGCGGGTGACCATTCTGCCGAATCTGATGGCGCAGACGGCGGTTTTCCTGTTGGGTCCGAAAAGGTAGTGGTGTGGCGAAACATGCGACCCTGTGGCTGCGGCGCACAGTAGTCACGCTGTAATCAGCTCTTTTCCGCGGCTTATACGAATGGCGAATGCCGTGCCAGAGCCATGCCGCAATGCGTCGTTTATCTCGTGTACTGCTCCCGTTTGGTATCTGGATTTGCCTGAGCGCCTGTGCCCGGGCACCGCAGTCGTTCCGGCTGGTGAGCGGAACACCGAGCGCAGTGCTGATCCCGCCCGGAGTGCGAGTGATCTCTGTAGAGAAAGCTTCTGTCCCGGTGAAGACCAGCCGCAGGAAGGTGCAATGCAGCGCCTCTCCCAGTGGCTTGCGCCTGCAAGGCCGCAACGTTGTGGTGAGCAGAGAAGCGCTGCTGCGCGCGACCGCAGGCGAAATCAACGCGTGGACGGCACATCTCGAGGAAGACGGCTGCATCATTCCGGAAGCGGCCGCCTTGCTGCCGGCCGGAATCATCGACGCCCTGCCGCTTGAGCTTTCACGACGGCGGCAGCTACAGAGTGAACCTCTTGCGATTCGCGGATCCATTGAACTCAGTTCTGCGAGTTCATTGCGCGTCGTTTCGCCGGTGTTTCGCCCCGGTGCCGCAGGCTTACCCGTAGCCGCCCAGCAGATCACGAAGCTCTCTGAAGGGCCACCCAACACCATTAACGTGGAACTTCGCGGCAATCCGGACCTGACCGGCTACGAAGTCGCCTGGTACGACGTGGTGAAACGCGACGATGGTCCGGGGTTGAAGATCGTCCCGCGCTCGGCTGAAGTTCATATCAACGGTAAGGCAGAGCGTGCCGCCGCACCCCGAGTGAACCACCTGGCTGTCGAGCCGGACGCGCGCTGGATGCGGTACTTCCTGATGACGCGAGCGTCGGAGAACGACTACAACATCGTGGTGGTCACCGGCAGAACTCGCAGCGAACTGGAGAGTCGGACTGCTTCGTTCCGGCAGGACGCGGCCGCTTACCTCGGATCGGCTCCAAAAGGTTCTTACGCTGCAATGACGCGCGAGATCGGCGTGAATCCGTATCTGCGAGTCACCGTGAACGGCGTAGTGACAGACGTGCCCGCGGGCAGTTCGCTGCGGCAAGCGCTCGAGCAAGTGGGCGGAGCAGGCAGCGCGGCGAGATTCGCCAAAACGGTCACGCTACGCAAGCTGCACCGCGGTGTGCCGGTCCCGGTGGAGTGGGACCGAAGCAAAGCCGACATTCTGGAACTCCCGATCGAAGGCGGCGAAGAGATAACCTGGTGACCGCTAAGGCCACTCAGGATGTTCGGAGATGCTCAGGGTGTTGCCGTCGGGATCTTTGAACCACGCCACTTTTGAACCAGTCGGCGTTGTCCAAATTCCAAGTTCGTCCTGCGGCATGAAGCTGAAGCCGTAGCGTTCGAACACCACGCCTGCCTGCTCCAGTTCCCTCACGGCGACAGCCGCATCGGGAACCTGCCAGCCGAGCACAGTGCCCTGTATCGGAGCTTTCTCGCGGCCGATGACGAGGCGCAGCATGATGCCATTCGCGTCGAAGACGATGGCGTACGGAGGCTCCTCGTCGACGAGCCGCAGACCCAGGGTGTCGCGGTAGAAAGCTTTGGCCCGTTCCACGTCCACGATCACGACGAAAGCGATGATGTTGTATTTGGCAAGGCCGCCTGGCATGCGAGGATTATCGCAGAATCCGAGGCGGCTCAGACCGGGTTACTGGCAACTGGCCGGCGCGCGCCCCAGGACAGGTGAAGGATTCGTTCCTGCCGGCGCTCCTCAGTCAGATTGCGGATACGCGCCTGCAGCAGATCGTCCAGCGAGATCATGCCCGCAAGCTTCTGCGTGTCTGGCCCTCGCTCCACGACGGGCAGCCGCGTCAGCCCAAACTCAGCCATGCGATGCACCACCACCCGCAGCGGCTCATCCGGGTATGCCACCACGGGCCTGGTGACGTGCTCTCCCAGCAGCGAGTCGGGGGCATGCAAATCCGAATCGCCAAGCTTATGGACCTGTTTCCTCGTGATCACGCCGCGCAAGTCGCCAGTGTCAGTGACAACCGGATAGAGATGCTGGCCCCGCGGGGCGGGTCTTTCACGAACCAGGCCGTGCAGCTGCGCGAGAGTCGTGGTCGCCGGGAAAGCAACCAGGTGGGTTCGCATCACCTCGCGAACGAACAGAATCTCCAGCGGGTCGATGGCATATTCGCGGCTCAGATGAAAGCCCCGGCGCGCGACCTTCTCGGTGAGGATAGACCGTTTCAACAGCAGAACTGTCGTCGCATGGGCGAGCATCGCCGCCACGAGCAGCGGCAGCAAAATGTTGATGTCGTGCGTTAGTTCCAGCGCGAAGATAATGCCAGTGAACGGAGCGCGCATCGTGCCTGCGAGCACCGCCCCCATACTGACCAGCGGCCAGAACCCCGGACCGAGGTTCGGAAGAAACATGGCTTCGATCCCGCCCATGGCGGCCCCCATCATGAGCAGGGGCGCGAGGACTCCGCCAGACGTGCCGGACCCGAGCGAAATCACCCAAATGGTGGACTTGACCAGCAGGACACCGGCGAGGAGCTTCGTGCCTGCGTCCCCCTGCAGAAGTGCGCCGATGGTCTCATAGCCAACGCCCAGCGCCGGGGGGAAGATGAGACCGCCGAGGCCTACGACCAGACCACCGATCGCGGGCCACCACATCCAGTGAAAAGGCAGCTTCTGGAACGCGTCTTCGGCTGCATAAACAGCTTTCGTGAGCACGGCGGCCAGCAGACCGGCCAGCAGACCCGCTGCCACGCAGCCCAGCAGACCGGCAGGCCCGATCAGCAGATGGTGGGGCGGCGAGGGAAACAGCGGACCCACACCGAAGATGTAGCGTCGTCCCGCACCCGCTGCAGCCGCCGCCAGAGCCACCGGGACAGCACTTCTGGGCTTCCACTCGAACAGGAGGAGTTCAATGGCGAGGACAGCCGACGCTACCGGTGCGGCGAAGGTTGCGGCCATGCCCGCCGCCGCCCCGGCCACGAGCAACGTTTTGCGTTCCGCGCTGGTGAGGTGAAAGAGTTGGGCAATGATGGAGCCGACCGCGCCGCCGGTCATAATGATCGGCCCTTCGGCGCCAAACGGTCCACCGGAGCCGATCGAAATCGCGGACGAAATGGGCTTGAGAAGCGCCAGCCGAGGCTGCACTTTGCTGCCGTTGAGCAGGATCGATTCGATCGCCTCGGGAATGCCGTGGCCCCGAATCCGGTCCGAGCCGTAGCGCGCCATCAGGCCGATGATCAGCGACCCGGCGATTGGAATGAAGACGGCGAACCATCCTAGATGATGACCGGCAGGGGAAACCGGCGCGGTGCTGATTCGCCCATAGTAGAAGAGGTTGGTGAACAGGGCTATGAGCTGGAGAAGTGCCCACGCGACCAGGGTGCTGATGAGGCCGATGCAAACGGCCATCGCGGCGATGAGGGCCATGCGAGGTGTCGCGGTGAAGTCACCGTGCACCTGCGAAGTGTCTGTGTTTTTATTCATTTGATTTGTGTTCTTTTGCCTGACGCAGTACTACCTGGAGGGCTTTCGCCAGTTCCGGGCCGGAAGCATCCAGCTCGCTGCGATGCGCCAGCGCAAGTTTGCGAAGCGTGGCGCGGCCTGCGGGCGTGAGGCGTACCCACACCTCACGCCGATCTTCCGGGCCTTCACTGCGCGAGACGGCCCCGGTCTGTTCCAGCCTCTTCACCAGTTCCAGCGCACTGTGCGGCTGGAGAAACATACGTGAGGCAAGTTCCCGGATAGACGGCTTCACGCCCTCAGGCAGACCATGAATGGCCAGCAGCAACTGGTGCTGCTGCGGCTCCAGGCCGTCTTCTTTGGCTTTGGTTTCGCTGAAGTGCAGGAATTTGCGGATCTGGCGCCGAAATTCGGCGAGGTCGCGGTACTCTTCAGGCCTTAAATCCGCGCCCACAAATACATCGTATCACGATCTATTTATGTAACTGCACCTGTGGGATGTTGCGGGCCGAAAACGCGCGGTTACGGCTCGAGACCGCCGGGGCTCACGCCAAAATGCGAGGCTGATTTCAGCAGCCCGGCCCACGTTCCGTCAGGAATCGGCAGACCGTGCTCGCGGCGATGGCGCTCCATTCTGAGTTCGGGCTCATTCGCCACCAGAACTTCGTTGAAGCCGGAAGCGGGCGCGGCGGACTTGACCTCGTCGATCAGCCAGTCCAGCCTGTCGGTGAACTCCGGCTGCATCCGGGCGACGTCGATCGCAAGAAACGTCTGGCTGGCGCGGAACCGTTTGCCTCTGACCCGCAGACCACCCAATTCGGTGCTCATGGCGCCGCCGCTCAGAACGCCGCAGAGGATCTCCACCATCATCGCCAGCCCAGAGCCTTTGTAGCCTCCGAGCGGCATCAGCAGGCCGGCGTAAGCCGCATCGGTGTTCGTGGTGGGGATGCCGTCCTGATCCATGGCCCAGCCGGAGGGAATTTCCCGTTCGCGGTTGTTGTACGCCTTGAAGACTCGGTTCGCGGCAACCGTCGTCGTTGCCATGTCCAGCAGCCATGGATCGCGCTTGCCCACCGGGACCGCCATGCAGATGGGATTCGTTCCGAAGCGGCCTTCCTTGCCCTGCCAGGGCGCGACGATGGGAGACGCGTTGCAGAAAGCCATCCCAATCTGGCCCGACTCCGCAATGCGGCGTGCCCACCAGGCCGCGGAGCCGAAGTGATTCGATTCGCGTGCCGTCACGATGGCAATGCCGTTCGCCGAGGCCAGCCGTATCGCGTGCGACACGCAGATGTCGGAAACGACCTGGCCGAGGCCGTTGAGACCGTCGTAAACGAGACAGCCGCCCGATTCGGTGACCACTTCACCCACAGCGCGAGGATCCACGTCACCGGCCGCAATCTGGTCCAGATAGCTCGCCAGAAGGTGGATGCCATGAGAATCCACACCCCGCAGATTAGCCGAAACGAGTGAGGCTGCCACCAGATGCGCATGGTCGTCACGCACACCCGCCGCGATCAGCGCCTTTTGCGACCACGCCGTGAGAGCTTCTGCTTTTACGACCGGCACGGCTGCCCAACCGGTCCGCTGAGCTCTTCGGTAATCTCAGCGGCGATGCGGCGGGCTTCATCAACCTGGTTGGGTTCAAGACTGATAGCCCCGACGCGGGCATGTCCGCCGCCCCCGTAGCGTTCGCAAATGTTGGCGAGGTTGTGTTCCGGCTCCACGGGTGCCCAGGGATTCGAGCCGACCGAGATCTTGGTTCGGAACGAGGACGGGCTCACGGCGACAGTGTAGACCCCGTTCGGGTGCAGGTAGTACGGGATGAATTTGTTATAGCCTTCGAGGTCGTGGCCGGTCAGATCGAACGTGATCACGCCGTTCTTCTCGATCGATTGCTCGCGGATGATATCCACGGAGCGGCGGTGGCGGTCGTACAGCGGCAGGTAAATTTCCTGAATATCCGGCTGCTGGATGATCTTGTCGAGCGGCATCCGCTGCATGAGCCGGATAATGCGCTGCACCACGTCAGAGCCCTTGGAACCCTCGATCACGAGCGTCAGCTTCATCGCCGGAGCGCCCAGTTCCACCGCCGTCTGCGCGTCTTTGTACTGCGCGCCGTCGATGATGTTGGCCCAGTAGACCAGGTCGTCCAGATCTTCGGCGCGAAAATTCCAGCGCTCCGCCGACATCGTCCGGATGTAGTGCGTGCAGCTCTTGTAGGTGATGTCGAACATTTTCCGCGGCGATGGAGTGCGGCGGAAATGCTCGGCGTCTTCCTTCGAAAGAAACGCACTTTGGTGATGGTCGAACCACCAGGTCAGTTTGTCGCTGTTGGAGTATTTAAAGTCCACGATGGCGTTTTCGTCGCCGTCGAACAGACTTTCCTCGAAGATTTGCGAGGCGCGATGCGCCATCCCCGTGTAGACAAACTCCGCGCCTGGGTGGACCGCACCGGCGATGAAACGGCTGAAGAACGCTGCCGAGGCCGCGCCGTCAAAACAATGGTCGTGATAGAGGACTCGTACCCGCATGGGTTAGCTTTTGACTCGCAGTGGTGAAAACTTTCCATCGTGCCTGAACCGCGCGAGAATTGCAAGTATGCGTACGAACAATTCGGGCCAATGTCGCTAAAAAGCCACACATCGTGGCGAATTGCAGACGCGCGAGAGTCGCTTAGTGGTTCTTTATCATGGATTTACAAAGTCTCGTGGCTGTTCACGGGTTAAGATAATAGAGGAGCGATAGATTGCGCGTCACGGGAGCAAACTTTGCAATTTGAAACCACAATTGAGCGGCCGGTAGAAGTCAGCGGCGTCGGATTGCACAGCGGAGTCCCCGTTAAATTGCGGATGACCCCCGCGCCCGCCGGTACCGGAGTCGTCTTTCGGCGCCCTGATCTGGACTACTTCACGATTCAGGCAAGCTGGAAACACGTCGCCCGCGTGAGCTATGCGACCAGTCTGATGCGGCAGGGCGTCCTGATCTCGACGACGGAGCACCTCCTCAGCACGCTGTACAGCTTCGGCATCGACAACGTCTCGCTGGAACTGGACAATCTGGAAGTGCCGATTGTGGATGGCAGCGGTAAGCCGTTCGTCGACATGTTGCGAACGGCCGGGATTCGGCAACTGCGGCGGAAGCGTCGTTATCTGCGGATCCGGCGGCCAGTCACGGTGGAAGAGGGGAAGAAGCGAATCTCGATTCTGCCGCACGATTCGTTCCGCCTCACCTGCGACATCGATTTCCCCCAGCCCATCGGCAAGCACTCGATCGAGATGGAAGTGACACCCGAGAACTACGCCTCGCAGCTTTCGCCCGCGCGGACCTTCGGATTCGAAAAGGAACTGGACCAGTTGCGCGAAATGGGTCTGATCCGCGGCGCCTCGCTTCAGAACGCCGTCTGTTTCTCGGCGGCTGGCGAGGTGATGAATCCGGAAGGTCTTCGTTTCCCCGATGAGTGCTGCCGCCATAAAGCGCTCGACCTCATCGGCGACCTCGCGCTGATCGGCAAGCCACTGCTGGGGCATGTGATTGCCGAGCGGGCCGGTCACGCGATGCATACGGCTCTGGTTGCGAAGATCATGTCCGACTCCAGCCTGTACGAGATCGTCACCTTCGACGATCTCGCGTCGCGCGTAGCGGAATCGCTCGTTCTGGCTTAGCGCGCACCCCAAAAGCAATGGCAAAGAAGCCGAAGAAGAAGGTTTTCAACTCGTCGACCGAAGTCCGGGCGATTGCACGCGAACGCCTCGGCGCGGTGAAGCCCGGGATTGTGATCGTTCCCAAGAGCGAGCGGAAGCCGAAGTACCCCCCGAAACCCACCATTGAAGAATGAGCCGGGTTCTGCCGATAGTCCTCCGTGAGCCGAAAAACGACCCGGGCGATATACTTGTGAGTTCGTCATACCGACGACCCTCATAGCTATCTCCCGAAAGGACCGTATTCACTTGCGTAAAAAAATCACCGTAGTCGGCGCCGGCAATGTAGGCGCGAATTGTGCCGTCTGGGCGGCGAAAAAAGAACTGGGCGATGTCGTCCTGGTGGACGTCGCAGAAGGCGTACCGCAGGGAAAAGGCCTTGATCTTCTTCAGGCCGGTCCCGTCGAGGGCTTCGATGTTACCGTTACGGGAACCAACGACTACGCGCCCACCGCGAACTCCGACGTCGTGATCATCACGGCCGGTATCGCCCGCAAGCCCGGCATGACTCGTGACGACCTGCTGATCACGAACTACAACGTAATCAAGGCTGTGACGGAAAAGGTCGTTGAGTTTTCGCCCAACGCCATCCTGATCCTGGTCACCAATCCTCTCGATGCGATGGCGCAGGTCGCGCTCATGGTTTCGAAGTTCCCGAAGAACCGCGTGATCGGCATGGCCGGTGTCCTCGACACCGCCCGCTTCCGCACCTTCATCGCTCAGGAACTGAACGTGGCCGTCACCAACGTGACCGCGGTCGTCCTCGGCGGCCATGGCGACACGATGGTGCCGCTGGTTCGCCTCTCCAGCGTCTCGGGTATTCCGCTGACCGAACTAATCCCGGAAGATCGCCTGGCTGCGATCGTCGACCGCACCCGTAAGGGCGGAGCCGAGATCGTTGCGTTCCTGAAGACCGGCAGCGCCTACTACGCTCCGGCGGCGGCCGCTGTCGAGATGGCCGATTCGATTCTGCGGGACAAGAAGAAAGTTCTGCCGTGTGCCGCATACCTCGAAGGCGAATACGGAATCAACGGTCTGTTCGTGGGCGTGCCCTGCAAGCTCGGTGCCGACGGTATCGAGAAAATCTACGAGATCAAGCTCACCGAGAGCGAAACCGCCGAACTGCACAAGAGCGCGGCAGCGGTGCAGGAACTGGTAGACATCATCAAAGCGAAGATGGCGTAGTAATCACTCCTGAAAACTGTTAAAACATAACTAAGGAGAAATGTCATCGTCAGGTTTTGCGTGCTGGCCAGCGGCAGTGCGGGCAATGCGGCTTTCCTGGCCACGTCGAAGACCCGGATACTGATCGACGCCGGGTTGAGCGTGAAGGAACTGACGCGGCGTCTTGCCGAAATCGGCGAATCGCCGGAAGACATTGACGCCGTAGTAATTACGCACGAGCATTCGGACCATATTGCCGGTCTGGCTCGCTTCGTCCGCTTCCGTGAACGCAAGAAGAAGCCCGTGCCGGTTTACCTGACCCGCCTGACCGCTCCGGCGATCGAGTGGACCGGCCCGGACGGCAAAAAGACCGAAATCCCGTCGGCAGTAGAGAAGTTTCAGGCTGGTTCCGGCTGGATGATCGGCAATGTTGCGGTGCAGAGCTTTGGCATCTCCCATGACGCGATCGACCCGGTGGGCTTCACTTTCATCGCGGAAGGCGTCAAGGTAGGGGTTGCTACGGATCTGGGGTACGTCACGGAATCGCTGCGGATCCACTTGCGCCGCGTCCAAATGCTGCTGTTCGAGTCAAACCACGACGAAGACATGCTGCGCGTTGGGCCTTACCCCTGGAGCGTCAAGCAACGAGTTTTGGGGCGGCAGGGGCACCTGTCGAATAACTCCACCTGCGAGTTTCTGGAAAAAGATCTCGATGGCGGCATCCAGACACTGATTCTGGGCCATCTGAGTGAACACAACAACCACCCCGAGATTGTTCGGGTCTGCGCCGCCGAGTCGCTCGAAAGGCGCGGCATCGACCCGACTCTGGTGGTAGCGCAACAAAAAACACAAACCGAGGTCTTTACGTATTGATTCCCCGTTACACCCGCCCCGAAATGGGTGCGGTCTGGACCGACCAGAACAGGTTTCAGCAATGGCTCGAAGTGGAGCTTGCAGCATCGGAAGCTCTTGCGGAGATGGGCGTGGTCCCCGCGGAAGACGCGCGATTGCTGCGGCAGCATGCCAGCTTCGATGCCGACCGTGTCCTTGAAATCGAGCAGACCACGCGGCACGACGTCATCGCGTTTACCACCGCAGTAGCGGAGTCGATGGCCGCCGCCGGATATGCCAGTGCCTCGCGCTGGTTCCACTACGGCATGACCTCGAACGATGTTGTGGATACCGGCCAGGCACTGCAGATTCGGCAGGCAGCGGGGATTGTCCTTGCAGGTCTTGAGAATCTGCGGGCAGTGCTCAAACGCCGCGCTCTGGAGTTCCAGCATGCCGTTCAGATTGGCCGTACTCATGGTGTTCACGCTGAGCCGATTACGTTTGGCCTGAAGCTGGCGATCTGGTACGAAGAAGCGGGCCGGAACGTCAAACGTCTCGAAGCGGCCGCAGATGACCTGCTGGTTGGCAAGATCTCCGGGGCAGTCGGCACGTTTGCGCATATCGGCCCGGAAGCAGAAGAGCAGATCTGCAGGCGGTTGGGCCTGCGTCCGGCACCGGTGGCGTCACAGGTGATTCAGCGGGACCGCCACGCGCAGTTCGTGGCGACGGTGGCGACGCTCACCTCACTTTGCGAAAAGATCGCCCTCGAAGTCAGGCATCTGCAGCGAACCGAAGTTCGCGAAGCCAGCGAGTACTTCGCTCGCGGGCAAAAGGGTTCGTCGGCAATGCCCCACAAGAAGAACCCGATCGTCAGCGAGCAGATTTGCGGTCTGGCCAGGGTGGTTCGGGCGAATGCCCAGGCAGCCTGGGAGAACAACGCTCTATGGCATGAGCGCGATATCTCGCATTCATCCGTAGAGCGCGTGATCCTGCCCGACTCCACGATTCTGGCCGACTATCTGCTCGAAAAGACGCGCGATCTGGTGGACCGAATGTTCGTCTACACCGAACGCATGCGCCGGAACGTCGATCTCACTCAAGGCCTCGTCTTCTCCGGGCAACTGCTGCTGGATCTTTCAGCCGCGGGCATGCTGCGGGAAGACGCGTACCGGATCGTGCAGCAGTTAGCGATGGAAGCCTGGGATAACGAGAGCGACTTCCGCGCCGCAGTGGAAGCAAACGCGGAGATTACGGCTCTGGTCCCCAGCGAAAAGCTGGCCGAGACGTTTTCAGTGGAGCGCCAACTCAAGCACGTGGATGCCATCTTTGCCCGCGTCTTCGGCAAATAGCGGTTCCGAAACTCGGGCTACAATCGAGATATGATGTGGCGCGACCACCTGACGAGCAACCCCGGAATCTGCAGTGGCGAACTTTGTGCGCTCGGAACTCGAGTCCCCGTCACCGTCATCCTCGACAGCCTCGCGGAGGGCATCGGCGTGGACGAGATCGTTCGCAGCTATCCGTCGCTTCGACCTGAGCACATCACAGCAGCGCTGACTTATGCGGCCGAACTGGCGCATGGACAGCAAGACCTGCTGGTTCAGGCTCATTGAAATTCAAGCTGGACGAGAATCTTCCAGTCGATCTCCTCGAAGACCTTAGAGCCCGCGGTTACGACAGCGACACGGTACTCGACGAGAACCTGCAGGGTGCCTCGGATGCCGTGGTTGTGGAGGCCGCGCGTGCCGACGGGCGAATTGTGCTTACGCTCGACAAAGGCATCGCAAATCCGTTGCGGCATCCTCGCGAATCCCATGTTGGCGTGGTCCTTTTCCGCCCCAACTCTGTTGGACGGAAGTCGGTCTTGTCATTCATACGCTCCAGACTGCCGCTGCTCCTCACCTACCCGCTTGCCGACCACGTGACCGTCGTGAACGAAGATCAAATCCGCTGCCGCTAGCCGAAAACATTTTCGTGCTAAAATGTTCCACAATACGAAGGAGTCCACTTCTCCCTCGGCCTGTATTAAGGAGTAGCGATGCGCAGGCTTGCCGTAATCAACATGAAAGGTGGTGTGGGAAAAACCACCACTGCCATTCACATTGCCGCTGGTTTAGCCAGCAGCGGCAGCGGCTTCCTCCTGATCGACGGAGAACCACAGGGCAACGTCAGCCACACACACA
>JAOAPO010000119.1 GCA_025462945.1 Bryobacterales bacterium | reverse complement strand
CAGCGGATGTGCGGCGTCAATAATCAGCCCGGTGGCGACGCTCATAACAACTCCCCTGCCCGAATGTCTGCAAACCAGCCACCAAAGCCGGAAATTGAACAGACGCTTCGCTTCCGAACGACAGATTCGGCTCCACCCATACCAGCGTGCTAAAAAAGGGTAGAGGTCAGGCGCCAACCGCCAAAGCCGCGGGGTGCACGTGCCTGGAACTCCAGGAACAGACCTTCTTCCGATCTTCAGCGAATTCTCTCGCGCTGACCGCTTCCGGCACCGATCGCTCCGCTAAATATAAAGCAGGATTAGCGCATGTTTGGACGTGGTGCCTGGGCCATCTTTGGGCTCGGTAAAGAGTCGCTGGAAACCTTTAGAACGATGGTGGAGGACCGGGCGGTCATGGTTGCCGCCTCGCAGATGGCTGCGTCGGCCATCACGCGGTACTCGAAGGCCGATACCATCGGTCTCAATCCCTTCAGCGGACCGCGTCTGGATGAAGAGCACCCCGTCGGTGCCGATCACGAGGCAGAGCTGGCAGGGTACGCGGCATCGGAACTCGAAGACCGATCCAAACTAACCCTCCCGGACGACATATTGAACTGCGAGGGCTACGGCTCGACGGAGCCGCAGTTCCGGATCCACCCCAACATGCCGTGGTATGGACTGTGGGCGGTCGTGAATGAATGGAAGGACGTCAGCGACGTAGCCTCCATCCGGGAGCAGCGTTCTTACAGACTGCTGGAGCGGCCTTATAAGTTCCTGCAGGCCATTGACAAGAAGACGGTGGAAGAGGATACCATCGGCACCACCGCCGCCATCCGTAAACAGATCCCGGTGCTCCTCGACTTCAACGATGGCCGAATCTACATCGAGAACACCAACAAAAAGCTGATCTACATGATCACGGTAAGACTCCGGCAGTTGGGAGTCGACGTGATCGCGGTTGCCTGGACCTACCCTCGCCCCAACTGGCCCGCGGACATCCTCAATAAGCTCTATGAGCAGACGCAGTATCAGCGCGACTTCCAGAAGCGCGCCGAAGAGGCGTCCAGGTTCAAAGCCAGCGAGATCGAAAAGCTGGAAGACAGGGAGCTCGAGTCCATCGTCGCGAACTTCTTTTCAATGACGCAGCTCGGGACCGATCTCTGGATTGGCATCTCCGGCCCGGCTCAGATTCGCCTGCACAGCGCCAGTCCGCCCATCGGCGTCAGAGCGGCAACCAGTGCCACCACCCTGCTCGGCATGACGAGTGACGCGACCATCCTTTCAGGCGCCATCACATTCCAGGAGATCGTGTCGGGCACCAGCAAGAAGGGTGGAGAATACACCTTCCGCAAAAACCTTCTCTGCGTCGATCTGAACGACCGGATCAACATCACCGAGATCGGCGCCGCCATGATGCGTGGTTTCGACTTGTCCGCATTCCGGAAGGATATTCTGCGCGACATCCGCTACACGAAGGAGGTCCCGACCATCGAGCAGTTCTGGGGCAACTGGCTCCACGAGATGAGCAATGCGCTGCGCACGGTTGAGATGACCTTCCGCGAACTTCTCGCTCTGGAACGCAGCGAGGAAGGTGGTATCTTGCCGATGCAGATTTCCACAACGGAAGCTCTGCTCGAAGCGGCGAACGCCTGACCTGCTGGCACTTCAGGCGACCCATAGGGTCAGCAGCGTTGCCGGTTCCAGATACGCGCCCTGCCACCTGACTGCGAAGTGCAGGTGGGGCCCGGTGACACGCCCGCTGGCACCGCTCTTTGCGATGGGCTCACCCGTCTGAACGGCGTCCCCCGCGCGCACCAGAAATTCCGAGAGATGCATGTACAGCGTGAAAATGGACTCGCCGTGGTCGATCACGACGAATCCCCCCTCGAAGTACATGTTTTGCGCCACTGCGACGCGACCTGAGTTGGCGGCTCTGATCTCAGTCCCGAGGGCAGCGGAGTAGTCGAGGCCCTGATGGACCGACTGAGTCTTGCCGTTGTACGTACGCCGTACTCCGAACGAAGACGTATAGTGCGTGTCGGCAGGTGCGGCGAACGCCCCTCGCCAGCGGCGTTCCGGCGGAGAAGATGCGAACACCTTTCGCTTGATCGCGGACTCCCGGGCGATGCGGGCTCTGACACTGCTCGGCGGCTCCACGAACCTTGGGGGGACGGTGATCGTGGAGCTTGGATACGATCGCTCCACAACGGGGACCTCGACAGTCTCAGAACCAAGGGCGAGCGGATAGTTCCCCGGCGTGCACGTAACGTCGACGCCGGCCAGTGCGGAGAACCCGTCGGCATCGGGGCGGAATTCCAGCTTTCTGCCCAGCCAAACCGCAGCGCCCGAGTACACCTTCGACCGGAAGAGAACGGGTGCACCGTTGAACAATGGTTGAGGGAGCCAATGGACAACTAATTGCGCAGGCTCGTGCGCCGAAGACTGGCCACACAGCGGGACGCCCAGAGGCAATAACAGGGCGCACCGGCGCGTCATCATGTGGGAACAAGATACCACGCTCAAATCCCCATCGGTCTTGGCCAGCTTGCTGCGGCAGCGGCAACGTCGATCCACCGCCGCGACGAAGCCATCCGCTCTACGCCATGGACGCCATCGACTGCGCCGCCTGTTTGTGAATGGGTAAGGCAATATCGGTCAGACGTTTGTCCGCGGCCTCTTCCTCGTCCAGAGAAACCTGCAGAAGGCGTGCGGCTTCGTCCATACCGGCAGTCCGTGCCGTCGCGCGAGCTGTACCGTAACACGCGAGCTCATAGTGCTCCATCTTCTGGGCCGCCGCAATCAGGGCCAGATCCTTCAGGAACGGGTCCCGGACCTGCTCGCCTTTCATGTGCGCCTCCGCGACAAGTCCCTTCACTCCAGGCGTCACTTCGCCCGCCCCGCCTGGTGCCGCGCCCGCCATTTCCAGGATCTGGCGGATCCGTAATGCCTGGGCTTCCGTCTCGGACGCATGTTCCTGGAGTGCCGTCCGCAGCGCCTCGTCATTCGCCTGAGCGGCCAGTTGAGGCAGTTGACTGGCCTGTTCTGTTTCGGCCTGGTACAAATCCTGTAATTCTTCGATCATCAATTGCCGGTAATTCACGTTCGTCTCCTTCGGAGGGCTTCAAGATTTGACAACCCGGGATGGCTCGGGGAGGTGCACGTCCTGCGCCATTGCGAGGTTCGGCTTCTTTCTCCACCGCCGCGAGTTCGGGCTGTCAATTGCAATCGCCAGTGCATCTCGGGCCACGGTCGAGACAGCGGAATGATCGAGATACGAAAAAATAGAATCAAGGAAGGCAGTCCGCATCCACGTGGATCGACCTGGGACGGTGCCGGGACGAACTTCAGTGTGTTCTCCGGCCATGCCACCAAAGTTGAGGTTTGTCTCTTCGACGAGTCGGGGCAACAGGAACTCCAGCGCATCGCGCTGCCGGAGTATACGGACCAGGTCTGGCACGGTTACCTGCCCGCAGTGCGCCCAGGCACGCTCTATGGCTACCGTGTGCACGGCCCCTACGAGCCTGAGGCGGGCCATCGCTTCAATCCGAACAAGTTGTTGCTGGACCCTTATGCCTCCGCGCACATGGGCACCCTGACGTGGGATCCGGCGGTCTTTGGCTATCAACTGGAATCACTCGACGACCGAACCTTCGACGAGCGCGACAGTGCGCCCTTCATGCCGAAATGTCGCGTTGTCGATCCGAACTTCGAATGGTCAGATCTGCCAGACCGGAAGCCGGTCCCGTGGGACGACACCATCATTTACGAACTGCACGTGAAGGGGTTCACAAAGCTGCACCCCGGTGTCCCCGCGGACGGCCGGGGCACTTACCGGAGCCTGGTGACCAATGAGGTAGTGAACTATATCAAGTCGCTGGGCGTGACCTCGGTTGAGTTAATGCCCGTCCACACCTTTGTGGACGAGCACAGCCTGCTCGAAAAGGGACTGACGAACTACTGGGGCTACAACAGCATCGGCTTCCTTGCCCCGGACCCCCGGTATGCGGCCACCCCCAGCGAAAGCCTGCGTGAATTCAAAGAGATGGTGGCCCGCTTCCACGACGCGGGTCTTGAGGTGATCCTGGATGTGGTTTATAACCACACGCCTGAAGGAAACGAGCGCGGTCCCACACTGTCTTTCAAAGGACTCGACAATGCGAGCTACTATCGCCTGCTCCCTGACAACAAGCGTTATTACATCAATGACACGGGCACGGGTAACACGTTGAACCTGACCCATCCGCGAGTCATTCAGATGGTTACCGACAGCCTCCGCTACTGGGTTCAGCAGACGCACGTGGATGGTTTCCGGTTTGATCTCGGCACCATCCTGGCGCGCGAGCCGAACGGCTTCGACAACCAGAGCGGCTTTCTCAAGGCATGCAGCCAGGATCCGGTGCTCCGCACAGTCAAGCTGATCGCCGAACCTTGGGATTGCGGACCCGGCGGTTATCAGGTGGGCGGCTTCCCGCCCGGCTGGTCTGAATGGAATGACAAGTATCGCGACAACGTTCGCGATTTCTGGCGCGGTGAACTCTCGGCAAAGGCTCTTGCCGAGCGGCTCTGCGCTTCCGCGCCTTTATTCAATCATCAGGGTCGCCGCCCGTGGGCATGTATCAATTTCGTCACCGCGCACGACGGATTCACCTTACACGATGTCGTCAGCTACAACCACAAGCACAACGAGGCAAACCTCGAATTCAACCTCGACGGCACATCCGACAATCGTTCCTGGAACTGCGGGGCCGAAGGCGTAACGAACGATCCGGAAGTGAATGCCCTGCGCGAGCGCCAGATGCGGAACATGCTCGCAACGCTGCTGTTATCACAGGGCACTCCCATGCTGCTGGCCGGCGATGAATTCGCGCGCACCCAGCAGGGCAACAACAACGCGTACTGTCAGGACAATGAGATCAGCTGGGTCGACTGGTCTCTGGCCGAAAAGAACGCCTCTCTCGTGCGATTCGTTCGCAAGCTGACGGCTCTGCGGCACAAGTACCCAATCCTCCGTCGAAAGCTCTTTCTCAACGGTGAATACATTGAGGAACTCGAAGTCCGCGATGTCACGTGGATTAACCCGCTCGGCACACAGATGGAAGTCGACCAGTGGAACGATCCGGCAACACGATGCTTCGGCATGCTGCTTGACGGGCGGGCACAAACGAGCGGGATCAGACAGCAGGGTAAAGAGGCGACTGTCCTGATCGTCATAAACGGGCACCATGATGGTGTGAAATTTATCCTCCCGGAGTGTGCAGGGGCCCGCTATTGGTCATTGCTGATAGACACCAACCTCCCTGACTCGCAGGAAACGCCCCCGTATCATGTCGGGGCGAAATGCACGGCGACGGGACGGTCCCTGCTGGTCTTTGTGCTTGAAGCGCAAAAGTTCGGGTCGGTGGACCTGGGTGCATGATTGGCACGACGACATTGCATACGGGCGCGAGGCCGGATAATCCGCACGGGACTGAATTGCGGGCCGACGGGAGCGTTCGCTTTCGCGTGTGGGCTCCGGGCCTCCGGCACGTTGACCTCGAGCTGCTGGGGGAGGCGGAGCCACTGCGGATGAGCGACGCGGGTGAGGGCTGGTATGAGCTTGTCACCACTAAAGCGAGGCCGGGCACACGCTACCGTTTCGCTCTGGACAACGGGCTCCGCGTCCCGGACCCCGCTTCCATGTACCAGCCCGACGACGTGCATGGGCCCAGTGAAGTGATCGACCAACAGGCATGGCAGTGGCAGGATTCCGACTGGACCGGGCGGCCCTGGACCGACGCCGTTATCTACGAACTGCACGTGGGCACCTTCACACCGGAGGGTACGTTCCGTGCGGCCATTCAGAAGCTGGAACACTTGGCGGTGCTGGGTATCACCGCCATCCAGATCATGCCGGTCGCGGACTTCCCTGGTGGGCGGAACTGGGGTTATGACGGAGTGCTGCCCTATGCCCCGGACTCGTCGTATGGTCGTCCGGAGGACCTGAAGGCGCTTGTGGATGCGGCGCACCATCACGGACTGATGGTCTTCCTGGACGTGGTCTACAACCACTTTGGGCCCGATGGCAACTATCTGCCCGTATATGCTCCTCAGTTCTTCACGAGTCGTCACAAGACTCCGTGGGGCGATGCGCTGAACTTCGATGGTCCGGGCAGCCGGGCCGTTCGGGACTTCGTGATTCATAACGCCTTGTACTGGGTCACGCACTTCCACGTCGATGGTCTGCGATTCGATGCCGTTCACGCCATTGTGGACGACAGTCCCACCCACATCCTGACAGAGCTGGCCCACACGCTCCGATCGGCCGTGCCTGAACGCGAGATTCATCTCATTCTCGAAAACGAGGAGAACCAGGCCAGCTGGCTGGAGCGAAACCAGGGCGGACAGCCGAAGCTTTACACAGCGCAGTGGAATGACGATGTTCACCACGCCCTTCACACAGCGGTGACCGGCGAAGACGCAGGCTACTACCAGGAGTATCGCGGCGACACGCAGAAGCTTGGCCGGGCGCTGGCCGAGGGCTTCGCGTTCCAGGGCGAGATGATGAAGTTCCGCGGCGCGAACCGGGGCGAACCTTCTACTCATCTGCCCCCGTGCGCCTTCGTCTCGTTTCTCCACAACCACGATCAGATCGGGAACCGTGCCTTCGGAGACCGCCCGGGCGCTTCTCAGAAGCAGGAGCGACTGCGGGCAGCCTGCGCCGCTTACCTGCTCGCGCCTCAGATACCGATGCTGTTTATGGGCGAAGAGTGGTGCTCCACGTCCCCGTTTCCATTTTTCTGTGACTTCGGACCCGACCTCGCGGAAGCCGTGCGGCAGGGCAGACGTCAGGAGTTCGCGCACCTGCCGGAGTTCCAGGATCCGGCCCGGCGCGAGCGCATCCCAGACCCTCAGGCACTTGAGACGTTTGAGTCCGGGAAGCTCAACTGGCTTGAAGCCGAAGACCCGGAGCACCGTTCGTGGCTCGACTGGTACCAATGCATCCTGACGCAGCGCCGGAAAGAGCTCACGCCGCTGCTTGCCGGGATTCGGCAAGCAGGCACCTTCGTTGTCTTGGCCGACGGTGCCGCGGCCTGCAACTGGCAGGTCCACGAGAACGGAGAACTGGTGCTCGCGATCAACCTGTCCGATTCAGATGTAGCCGGATTCCCGTCCGATCAGGGGCAGCTCATCTGGCAGGAGGGAACGGTCATCGCGGGCGGAACCCTCGGGCCATGGAGCGTGCGGTTCTGGTTCCGAAAGTACGAGGGCTGAATGGATCCACTCGACGTACTGGCGAAGCGTGCTGGCATCGAAGACAGGTTTCGCGAAGCGACCGGAGAGTGGCACGACACCCCGCCTGACACGAAACGCGCGCTGCTCGAGGCCATGGGTCTGCGAACCGGAACCGAGGAGGAGGCCGCCGCAGCGCTCACCTGCTTCGAGGAACAGGAATGGCTCCGCGCTCTGCCGCCAGTTCGCGTGGCGTACAACGGCGAGGGACGCATAGATCTCCGCGCCGTTGTTCCACGCGGGACGTCATCTCTGCAGTGGACCCTCGAACTGGAAAACGGCGAGCAACGATCGGGAACGGCCGAACTGACCGAAACAACTCGCATGGAGCAGCGCGATCTCAGACAAGGCATGCTGGACGCCCATCTCTTGCGGCTACAGGGCGGCTTTCCGCATGGGTACCACCAG
>JAOAPO010000092.1 GCA_025462945.1 Bryobacterales bacterium | reverse complement strand
CCGGTTACCGGGCGCAGAAGAACGCTAGAGTGGCTCCCACCCGTTACTTTTCCGCCGGCGAATATCCGTCGCTGAGTGTTTCGAGAAATGCTACGATCAGGTCTTCCTGCATCGGGCTTAGGCTCAGATGGCCCAGCTGTTTGCGGTTCATCGTCTCCCGGTTTTCGGGCGCGGGCCAGCACGTTACTTTCTCACCCGGATCGCCCGACTTACATCGCGGCAACGCGTCACGAGTGTTATAGAAATGCACCACTTCCTTGAGCGATTTCAGGTATCCGTTATGCATGTATGCCTTCACGAAATCGGATCGCGGCCGCTTGTCCACATT
Organism: Bryobacterales bacterium; assembly: GCA_025462945.1. Classification (GTDB taxonomy): domain Bacteria; phylum Acidobacteriota; class Terriglobia; order Bryobacterales; family Bryobacteraceae; genus BOG-234. The sequence continues at coordinate 12,419 of JAOAPO010000092.1, read as the reverse complement.
CCGCAGCGTCGGTGTCTTGTACTTCCCGATATAAGGCCCGGCCATCGCTGCCCACTCGCGATTGGGATTCAAGGGACCGGCGAGGAAGCCACCAACGCCCGGGTCGAGGTACTTTACGCCAGCGGGATTGGCCGCGTAACCCAATTCGTCCGGAGCGCTCTCCTTGTAGAAGGGGATATCCGGATTACGGGGCAGCCCCAGGTTTGAGGCGGTGAAATCCGTGAACAACGGCTCCTCCCCCGGTCCTCCGTCCCTGTGGCATTCATTGCAGTGTGTGGCCTTGCTCCGGAACAGGTCGTAACCCGCCTTCTCCTCGGGCGTGAACTCGGACTTGCCCGCCATGGCAAAGTCGTATTTCGACGAGAACGGGTTCACTTCAGGCGAAGTCTCGAACGCCGCTATGGCTTCCGCGATCCGATCGAAGGTCGCAACCACAACACTGCGATCCAGGGCCGCGAGATGAACCGGGAAGGGGTCTGATGCTGGCGCGGGGCCAGGCCGAACGCAGACTTCACTAGCGTTGGACGGCCACTGAACCGCAAATGCCTGTGATCCCCACAACTGTATTGCCAATGCGCTATAGGGCTCCTCGGAAATGCGATACACCATGCACGCAGGGTCAATCAAGCCCATCTCGACCGGATTCAGAGGAGGGCCCTCTGCCTGTTCGGCGAGCGCGCTGTTCAGGCGCAGGCCAGTCGCGCGCATGTCCCAGAATTGGCCGACAAAATCGCCCTGCTCCTCGTTGTAGTGGAGCACGGGCGAGTAACTTGCGTATGTATGAGATTGGGGCCTGCGGACGCTGAATCGCGCGCGAACAGAACCTGGATAAGACGCAGTCGTTTTGTTGAGACCGCTGACCGATCCAGCGAAGCCAGTCTCCGGCATATGGCAGAAGCTGCACGCTTCGTTTCTGTTCACCGACAGTTGAGCGTCATAAAAGATGAGCTTGCCCAGGAGCGTGATTTGCTGATAACGATCGAGCGGTGTCATTCGCGATTTCGCAAGGGCCTCGTTTTCGACGCGATCGATCTCAGCTTCGACTGCCTTGATTTCGCGTTGAACAGAATCGGGGACGGCATTTCGATGAGCGCTCGGCTCTCCGGCTTTGGACTGAAGCACCAACAAAGCGCCGGTGAGCGTAATCGCGCCCGCGCACCACGTACTCGAACGGTTGAATTTCAGCATCACGGTTTACGCTGCCTCAAGAGCCAATTCGCTTTCGATCTCGAGCAGGTCACGGACATCGAGATGAACCTTGGCTGCGCCTACAACGCCCGATGCCTGTTCGGGACTGCGGACGCCTACGATGGCGCCTGTCACTGCGGGATTCCGCAAAGTCCACGCAATCGCGATCTCGCCGGGTGTCGCGTTGTGGCGGCGAGCGATTGCGCGCAGTGTTTCGACGAGGTGCAGGTTGCGGGAGAGAAGCGGCTCCTGGAAATTCGCGTTACGCTTCCTCCAATCGTCGTCCGGGAACGCGGCGATGCGTTCACGTGTCATCGCGCCGCTCAGCAGCCCGGATGCCATCGGGGAATACACAATGACGCCCATGTCGTTCTTGAGAGCGAAGGGCAGAGTGGAAGCCTCGACCTCCGATGACACAAGAGAATACTGTGGCTGGAGAGACGAGACCGGTGCGACTCGGAGCGCGCGCTGCATCTGCGATGTATCGAAGTTCGAGACACCGATGTGGCGAATCTTGCCTTCGTTTTTCAGCTGTGCCAGGGTGCCAACCGCTTCCTCGATTGACCCGGGTGAGGCGGATTCAGGATTCCCTTTCCACGCCGGCCAATGAATTTGATAGAGATCGATAGTGTCGATGTTCAACCGCTTGAGACTGGATTCGGTTTCGCGCCGAATGCTGGTAGCCTGCAGCTTGTGCGAAATGTTTCCGGACTCATCCCAAACCAGGCTGCACTTCGTGAATATATAGGGGCGGTGAACGAGGCCTTTGATCGCCTCGCCGACCACGGTTTCAGAGTGCCCGAGCCCGTAAACGGCAGCCGTATCGATCCAGTTGACGCCCATCTGCAGTGCGGCGCGGATGGCTGCGAGGGACTGTTGATCGTCCTGTCGGCCCCACCCGAATTCCCACTTTCCACCTCCGATGGCCCAGGCGCCAATACCTATCGGGGTTATCCGCAGGTCAGTTCTTCCCAGTGTTCGTACTTTCATTTTGAACTCCTCTCTATTGCACTGCCGACCGCAGGTCTTCCAGACCGCCGTCTTGTTCCATCCGCCGGATCACGGCGGAAAAGTCCTCCTCGCGGCCCCTTGACGCTTCCGCATCGTTAACAACGGCCGCTGCTTCTGTGGCAGGCATCGCGAGATGGAGATCCGCAGCCGCCGCCAGGATCAACCCGAAGTCCTTGCGCATCAGACGCACGGGAAATTGGGGCGCGTAGTCGTGCGCTGTGGCGGTGGCCAGCTTTCCGGCATGCGCCGGAGCGACGACGGCCGTTTTTGCAAGCACCTCGAACAGAAGGTTGCGGGGCAGTTGCAGCCCTTCACCGAGAGCCGCCGCCTCAGCGATGGCTTGCATACCGACGCCGAGCAGCGTGTTTACCACCAGCTTCATGGCTATACCCGAGCCGCCCGGGCCCATATAAAACCACTGCCGGGCGATTGCCGTGAAAATCGGCTCCGCGGATTCAAACACTTCGCGATCTCCGCCGCCGAACAAGGTCAAGGTGCCGGCCTCCGCCGTAGGAACACTGCCGGAGACCGTTACATCCAGGGCATCAAGGTCGAACTCGTGAGCCAATTTGTGTAAGCGCCGGGCTGTTTCCAGAGAAATCGTGCTGAGCTCGATAATTCTGGTTCCCGGCCGGGCATTGCGGAAGATGCTGTTTTTTCCCAGATAGACCGATTGCACTGAGTTCTCGTCTGGAAGGCACGAAAGCACCACGTCAACTTGGGCGGCTAGTTTTGCGGGGCTCGACGCGATCTCCGCGCCGGCCTCAACAAATTCCATAGCTTTTGCGTGTACGGCATCGCAGACAACCATCGGGAATCCGGCAGACAGAAGGCGCCGCGCAATACGCGAACCGAGATATCCAAGTCCTATGAACCCCAGCCGGCTGCCCACACTGACCTTTTCATTTGCAAACATTCGTTCTCCTGACGCGCTTCTGAAGCAGCGCGTATGTCGCCTGGAATAACTGCACCCGCAAGGCCACCGAGCGGTGCGCTGGAATGGTCGAGTTTTCTGGTGTTTAGCAGCTTCGGTTCGCCCTCGACTGTTAGCGGCGTGACGCGCGTGACGCCCTTTCGACTGTGGCCGGCGGCGATCGCCATGAGCTTGTGCACACTTGCGAGTTGGCTGTCAGGCTGCATCTGTGGCCAGGATGATTCGAGAAACTCAGAAGACTCGCAGGCGAAACGCGGTCCAGTTGGCATGGGGCCGGATTCGCTGGAGACTTGCGGCGATTGTCATCTTCACAGGGATCTCCACAATCCTGGTCGGTTGCCTCGCCGCAGCCGCTTTGAACGTCATGGTGCGGCGCGAAGGCGCAAACGTCGTGGAAAAGCAGATTCAGGCCCTGGAACAGGCAAGCCGGCCAGTCGCTTCCGCGATCCTGGGTAATTCCAGGTCCTGCACTGCTCCAACGTCGAATTCTTTTGCAATCGAGGCCTTGCGAGAGTACACGAACGAGATGTTTCCGGAGGCGCAGGCAACATTGAGAGTCGAGACCGACGCAGGGGTGGCTTCCGATCCGCGTGACCCAGGTCACCCGCCCGACTTCTCGGGACTGGCAGTCGACCATGGGCGTCTCGAGATTCGCAACATCACTACCCGCAAGTTGGACGGATGCCGTCTGACCGCAATCTTCAGCCTGCCGCTCGGTTTACAATTGGCGCAGCGTCTTTCCTCGGTGGACCGTTTAGAGGTGATGCCCGTCTCGCCGCGACCGTTTCGGGTGCACTCGCCTGAACAGCGTGTTTTTCACACGATTGAAGACAATTTCTTTCCCGGATTTTCCGGGCGGGCAGCCGTGGTTCTGACCGTGCGTAACTGGCAAAGCGGCGCGATGGAGGACTGGATTGGATATGTAGTCAGGCCCAGTTACCGCAACACTTTTCAGGATGTGGCGCGCTTGGGCAGCCAGTGGGCGAACTGGGTGTGGCTGGGAACGGCTCTCGCTGCGTTGGTCTTCGTTTTCGGCGTTGCGGGGGTATGGATTTGCATTCGCCTTGATTCGAATATCGCGACAGCGATCGACAGTCTGAGCGCTGCGGCTCACCAAATTGCCCTCGGGAATTTTGCGTGGAGAACATCCGTCCTCGGAGACGACCAGTTGGGCGACCTCAGCCGGACGTTCAATGAAATGGCGGTCGCACTGGAGCGCTTTCAAAAGGAACAGGTGGCGGCTCTGAGGACGGAAAGCGAGCTTCAGGTTGCCCGAACGGTTCAGGAATATCTGTTCCCCGGCTCGGCGCCATTGGTGCATGGAGTGACGGTCGCGGGACGAACTTCGGCGGCTCGGACCGTTGGAGGCGATCTATACGATTACTTCGAGCTGGGCCGGAATAAAATCGGTATCCTGTGCGCCGACGTAAGCGGGAAAGGAATTCCCGCCGCATTGATGATGGCTAATTTACAGGCACTGATGCGCGCACACGTGCGCAACGCTAACGGGGCAACGAAGCAGCCGACGAGTGTGCTGATTGAGGCAATCAATAGAGAGCTCGCAGGCCGGTTCGGCAACAATCGGTACGCCACTCTGTTTTGGGCGGAATACGATGCCAACAGGTCTGTACTGACGTATGTCAACGCGGGTAATCCCCCTCCGATCCTGATTCGCGCAGATGGCGAGGTGGAGCGGCTCGAAGCGGACAGCTTTCCTGTTGGGATGTTCGTGAACGCTACCTACGCGGCCAGCGAGCTGCCAATGTGGCCGGGCAGCCGGGTCGTGATCTTCACCGATGGTTTGACGGATGCCCAGAACGTCGCGGATGAGGAGTTCGGCGAGGAGCGATTGATCGCATGCTGCCGAAGGATCCATCAATCGCTGGACGCGAAGACTTCGGCCGATCTCTTAATGAAGGCAGTCACAGAATGGTCGCTGGGGACGGAGCCATTTGACGATACAACCGTGGTCGTGATCGATGTCGCGATCGATGTGGCCCCGCAAGCTGAAGCCACCACGATGCCCCCTGTGGCAGCATTCCGTCACGAGTGAAATTCCATCCTTCTACTCCGCGGTGAAACGACTGACGTAACGGGCCGGCGCAGCTGGACCTACGCATGCCTTCTTCAAGAGCGGATGGAAGGAGAAACTCATGAACGCAAAGCTTAGGACACTCGGATTTTGTGGGATCGCACTCCTCGGCACATCGGTATCGTTCGCCCAGCAGGTGAAGACCGACTATGATCGAGCCGCGAACTTCAGCCAATACAAGACCTACTCCTGAGAAAAGGTCCAGACACAAGACCCTTTGTGGGTGGACCGGATTGAACAACCCGTTAACGCGGCCCTCGCGGCCAAAGGTTGGACTCAGGTCCCGACAGGCGGCAATGTGGCGATCGTCGCAGTCGAGATGACTCAGAATCAACAGACGCTCGACACGTTCTACAACGGTTTTGGCCGCGGTTGGCGCTGGGGTGGCGGATTCGGAGACGCGACGACAACGGTGGATACCTACAAGGTCGGAACTCTTGTAATCGATCTGTTCGACGCTAACAGCAAGAAGCTGATCTGGCGAGGATCGGCCAGCGATACGCTTTCGAACAAATCCGACAAGAACATCAAGAATCTCGACAAAGGCGTGCAGAAAATGTTCCAGCACTTTCCGCCGGAAGAAAAGAATTAGGCGCGCCTGACACTCAGGCGTGAAGGAGAAATATGATGACGCGACATTTACAGCAGGGCTTTGCGTTACTGCTCTCATGCAGTCTGTTACTGGTTGGACCGGGAACCAGGTTCGGCTACGCTGCCGCCACAAACAATTCGCCACCGGCGCCTCAAGCCACGCAAGACAGTCCGGAGCAGCTAGAGCAACTCGTGGCGCCGATTGCGCTTTATCCGGATTCTTTAATTGCGCAGATTCTGCCGGCTGCAACCTATCCCGAACAGGTGGTCGATGCGGAGAAGTGGATGACGCAAAACGGCAACCTGACGGGCGACAATCTGGCAAAGGCAGTGGACTCGCAGCCCTGGGATGTGAGCGTCAAGGCGCTCACGGAATTTCCCGCGGTGCTTGGCAACATGAATCAGAATCTCGCGTGGACTTCCGAACTTGGCGATGCGTACCTGAATCAGCAGCCGGAGCTGAGCCAGGCAATCCAAACGATGCGCGTGCGTGCGAAACAAGCGGGAAATCTGAACACGACCGCGCAACAGAAAGTGAGTGCCAAGGGCCCAACGATTGTCATTCAGCCGGCGGAGAACAATCTGGTCTACGTGCCTCAATACGATCCGTGGCTCGTTTATGGGGAGCCGCTGGCCATGTTTCCTGGCTGGTATCCCTGGCCGGGCTTGTTCTTCGACGGTCCGGGTGTTGAATTTGGCGTGGCTTTCGGAGTGGGTCTGTTCGGCGGGTTTGGATGGGGCTGGCACAACTGGGGCTACGATTGGCATCACGACGGAAGGGTTGTATACAACCACAACAGTTATCTCTCGCACAGCACAACGATCGTCAACCGCAACAGTTTTCACTCCGCCCGAGGGAATTTCAACGGCGAGAGCGGCCATCAGGCCTTTCGAGCTGCCGCCGGCTCCCCCGATCGGGCAGGCATGCATTCCGGCGCTTTCAGCGGATTCAACCAGGGCGGCATAGCGAGAGGCAACGCCTCCCGCGGACAGGCCAGCTTTGGCGGATTCCACGGAGGTGTCGGTTTCCATGGCGGTGGCGGAGGATTTCACGGCGGCGGCGGCCGCAGATAGTCGATCGAGGTGAATAAATGATCAAACGAACAATCATGAATGTGACGCTGGCGCTCTGGACGATTGGCGGTGCGTGCCTGGCTCTGGCTCAACAATCCGCCGGAAGGACGTTCCCCTCCGCGAGCGATGCCGGCGATAATCTCTATCTGGCAGTGCAGAGCAACGATGAGAGGGCAATTGCAGATATCCTGGGCGGACCCACCGACCTGACATCTTCAGGCGAGCCGGGACAGGATCTCGAAGAGCGCGAGCAGTTCGTCCGGAAATGTCAGGAGATGCACCGTCTGCATCAGGAATCCAATGGAGCCTTCACTCTGTACCTCGGCGCCGAAAACTGGCCATTTCCATTCCCTGTAGTTCGCGCAAATAATGGCTGGCGCTTCGACTCGGATGCGGGAGAGAAGGAGATCCTGTTCCGGAGAATCGGGGAAAACGAATTGACTGCGATTGCGGAATGCGAGGAGTTCGGCGCCGCCCGAAACAGTCTTCCTGCGAATTCAAACGGCGACGTTCCTCTTCTGCTTCATGGGTATTACTTTCGGCTCTTGCCGAAGTCATCGGTGAAACGCGGCACGCCAGACGGATTCACGTTGATTGCCTACCCAGCGGAGTACCGTTCCTCGGGAGTCAAGACGTTCGTCGTCGCGCCGGGCGGCTTCGTGTATGAGAAAGATATAGGGACAGATACTGCAGCCCTCGCAAGTACCGTGCCCGCGGTTCACAAGGACGCGACATGGCGTCCGGTGGCTGAATAAGAACTGACACGCGCGCCGGGACGGTTTTCTAATGGATCGCCCCGGCGCTGTTTTTTGATTTCTTTTACGTTCCTTCCGCACCTTCCATGCATCCGAGTGATTATGATTGGAGTTTCTGACGCAAAGTCGAGGCCCGCTCTCGATGGGTTATATCAGCAACTCCTAAGCCGAGGCGTTGATTATTTCCTCCCCGGCAGTCGTCTGGAACTGGCCAGCGGCGTTCCGCTCTCGGCACAAACTCTATTCCGCACGAATTCCCCGAACGAACTCAGCTTTCAATGGCTCGGAAATCAGTACACCATCTCTGGTGCCGGAGAATTCACCGATCACGAACGGAGAATCCTTCGAAGTATCTGCCGTTTCCTTTCCACGCGATACGAATTGTTGTTCGAGAGCGAGACTACTCCGCCGGCTCTGCCGGTCTTCGGTCAGACTGAGGATCGTTATGTCTCGACATTTCTCGATCCACGCGTCTTCAAAGATGCGCGCAGTGCGGCGGATCTCCCAGACAGGATTTCGGCCGCGATCGACGTCCTTCGAATCAGCATGCTCAGTTCTTACGAGGACAAGAGGATTTCGACGGGTGTCCTGCTGTTCGGAGGCATGCCGGATGCATGCCACTCGCTTCCGAACCGGCCCGCGGATGCATTGCCCTACGCAAGCGAACTTACCTCAATTCGTAGCTTCCACCGGATATGCGATGGCCTGCGAACGATCGCTGTTGTAGACGAGAGAGGCTATATGGTGGAAGTCGTGGATATAGAGGAATGGGCGAAGCCCTTCAGCACGATGGATCTTCCGGTCCCCGCCGCAGACCGCTATAGAACTCATAGCCAGGCGACACTCTGTGGCGGCCACATCTGTCTTGTGCTCACTCCCAACGGCGAGATTAAAGTTTTCGGCGAGGGCGTACAGCTCTTCAATTTTTTTGAGGGGCGCTGGCGGCTGACAGACACGGCGTCGAAATATCAAAGATGGGAGTCTGCGATAGGACAAGGAGATCTGGCGGCACGGCTATTCGCGGCCGGCCTCAACCTTGCCGAAGCCCGTCGCGGAGGCATGTTTGTAATTCCTGACAACCCGGAAGACATTCTTGGGCTTGTCAGCGGGTTCGACCTGCTGGAGTCCGCCCCCCATGAGAGACACGGGGGCAAGAACCAGCTCAACTATCTGCTGCGAAATACCCGCGTCACGGAACTTGCGACGGCTGTCCTTGAGAGCATCGCGCAGATTGACGGCAGCGTTGTGCTGGATCGCGACTCGACGCTGCTCGCGTTCGGAGCAATTCTGCGCCACCGGCTGCCCTCGGACCACGGGGAAATTAGCGAAGGAGGACGCACTGCAGCGGCCATTGGCGCGTCACAGTTCGGCAGTGTGCTGATGATCAGCGAGGGCGGACAGCTGTCGTTTTATCAGAAGGGTCATTGCATCTGGACCATGTAGCACCAGAGTCGATTCAGTTTGATCGACGTCGGGCCTTGCCGCCGCTCACCGAAGGAGCGTCGATGTTCATGTCATGATCGGAGGTAAGGCTGCCTGGTGGCTGCTAAGCATGCATTGGCGATTGCGGTCTTTACTGGCTTTGTCTTAAGACCCTCACAACGCCCCATCATCGCCAGGGTTTCGAACCCTCGCGGCGGTCCAGTTTGGGACCCAATAAAACTCTGAGCGGGTTTCGTTCGCTGGTTAGCGACCTTATAGTGGAATTCGTCCAGATGTACGGTCGCTGGTACTCCGGAATGCGGAACCACATCGAAGAGAAGATGTCTTTGACCAGAATCTTCTCGCTCTTTATTTCGTGTTCTTTAAGCAATGGCGTTCGTCCTTGAGTAAAACAACGGATCTTTCAGGCTAAGTGATTCCAAGCGCCTTATTGGCAGCAACATGCGCATCGCCGTAAAAAATGGGGTCTAGCTTCTCGGCCACGTCCCCAGACACCTCCAGGAACTGGCGTCGATTCTCTATCGGTATGAGCGCCCGGCGTGCGCCGTTCTCCATCGCCAGCTGGCAGGGTTCCACCAGCGTTCGAACACCCTTGATGTTCCCTGGATGCTGATATCCCCTAGGATCACGAGAGCCGCTTGTACGGGCAGACGTTTCACTGCCGAAATGATCGCAACTATGAGAGCCAATCCACATTCGCAGGAAGCGCGGTTCTGGAGCAGATCGATCGCCTCTACGTGGAAGTCCGTCGTGTCAAAATCGTGGCCGATGGCGAAACGAACCTTGTTTGCATGGAGGTACCCGAACGCCCTTTGGATCGACTCTTTCATCACGCCCTCGATCCCGCCCGCGAGCTTCAGTTTGCCAGTTCCGGAAGAGCATCCGACTTCCACGCGCGAGAGGCCGACCTTTCCATGCTCGTCAACTGACGCTGCGTAAACCGCTCCCGGCTCCATGGGGTCGCTGGCGATTACGTTTCGGCCGCCCTCCTCCGGAACACCGACATATTTTTCTTCGCCGGTTTCCCTCTCGATATACGAAAACGAGGTCTGAAAGAACTCGAACGAGCCCATCTTTTTAAGCTGTTCTTTGACTCGCCTCCGGCCCTCAAGCGCTAGTTCCAAAAGCTCCCGCAAATCGTCCTGGGAAACCTGGCCACTGGGGTGTATCAGCTTCATCAAGCCCGCAACCGTCTTGCGCACAGCCTTTACATCGCGGCTCTTCAGCTGAGATCCGAGGCCGAAATGGTGATCGATGGCTTCAGTAAAGTTCTGCCGGCGCAACTCGCGGAGTGCCTCCGCAAGATAGTCAACAACGAAGCCGTGCCCCATCGTGAACATTGCGGTCTGCATCTTCGGTACTTCCCAGCCGGGAATGTAGTAATGAATGCGATCCAGGAAAGCCATGTCCTCGCGGATCACCTCAGGCAGGGGTGAGAACAGGTGGGACGAACGCACCATCACATCGACAGGCTGATTCGTATTATCGCCACTGTTGAGACCTTAAAGTCGACACTCTCGACGGTTCCAGTGAACCGGATCGCCTTCCTGGCCGCAGGCAAGGCGGCGCATGCCACCAAAAGGGCCACGGAAGCTGCCATTCGGAGCCGGTTCATGTATTGCGGCAACCTGCATCTCCACAGCAGATGCCGCGCCGGCACAGGTGCAGGTTGCGAAAATGGGCCGTCGCGATGAGGGCTCCGCCGCCGATGCCGACGGTGGCGGCGAGAGCGTTCCCGGGAATGCGTTCTTTCGCGCAGATCATCAGGAAGCCGACGACAAAAAACCCGATGCAGCCCGGTCGATGGTGTTTCGCCCGGTAGGAGTACAGAAGGTTGAGTGTGCCGAATAGAAAAGAGCAGGCAAGGAAGATGTACTCCACAGTTTCCGAGTAACGACCCACCGTGCCGGAAATAGCGGAGATAGTGAGGAGCAGGGGAACACAGAGGCAGTGAATTCCACAGGCTGCCCCGACGCCGATGGCGATTTTGTCTATGAAGCTGTTGATTGATTTCATTCGTAAGGGGGAGGCGCCAGGGTTAGCCGGCCACGGGGTACCGGGCCAATTTTCGCAACCCAGCCGCAGTAACGACGACGACGGGGAGCAGCAGACCGAGCAGCGTCGACCAGACCCGTCCGGCGACGTCCGCGGTGCTCTCTTCGCTAAACCGGAATGCCGGCAGCGTGTCGATGTCGGCTACGGCGATCTTCTCTTTCTTCAGGATTCGGGGCGCGAAGAATCGTCGCCACTGCCCGTGATACTGATCTACCTGGCGGAGGAAGTGATTGTAACGATGAGCGCCGGAGCCAGCCAAGTCATTGAAGGCTGACTGGGCGACGATTGCGGGTGAGAGGTAGCGAAAGCGGTCCACGATGCGCTGCTGGCCCGCGACCTGGCCGTCGAAACGATCGAGGACCGGCTGAACGTCTCTCTCGGTAGCATCGTTGATGGCGAGCAGGAGCGTGCCGTAATCGGCGGCCTCGCCGGGGTGAGCGGCATCGCCTCGCGTCGCTGAGGCGCTGGATGTCATTTCAGGATGGTCTTCCATGAAACGCGCCAGCAGGTGACTACTTTGACGGGTGGCGTCTTCGCCTGCGACACGCATGGCCTGAATCAATTCAATGCGCGACGGAACGGGATAAGCGGCCTTCACTGCAACGTTGAGAATCGACGGGGTGAGGACGACAAAGAAGAGCCAGAGTCCGGCGAGAACCATGGCGTTCGTGGCGGAACTGCGGCCCAGCGCATTCACGCCAACGGCAAGCGCGAACCAGAAGGCACCGTAGGCGGCGGTAACCGCGAGCCACAGGATGAGGCGCAGAGTGGCACCTTCAGCTGACAGGTCTGCGCCCCCGAGAATAACTCCCGCGACGGTGAGGAGCGCGGCGAGCACAATTACGAAAGTTGCCCGCAAGGCTACCTTCGACAACACAACTCTGCGGAGAGTAACTGGCTGGGACAGGGTGAGGGCAAGAATCCCTGCCTCCTTCTCCGAGGAGATCAGGTTATAGGTGAAAGCAAGGATGACGAGAGGAAAGAGATAGAGAATGACGAAGGCCAGATCGAAGCGCCCGGCGAGAAGATGAACGGGGTTTTCAATCTCATCGCTGTTCAGAAAGGTTTGTCGGCTGTTGGTGGAAACCTTGAAGTAATAGGGGTACAGATCACTCTGTCCGATCGCGAGCGAGCCGAGCGCGTGGGGCGGCATCACCGCGTAGCGCAGCCCCATGTTGCGGCCGAGCGATTGTGGCTGGCGGGGATCGGCGAATGCTGAGCCTGGCGCGTTCCGCGCCCGAGAGCCTGTTCGGCGATGACCTATGATTTCAAGGGT
>JAOAPO010000012.1 GCA_025462945.1 Bryobacterales bacterium | reverse complement strand
GTGTGACGGAAGTTCCCGCTCACACGTTTCGGATCATCGATAACAAGAACATCACCATCATCGAGCGCGGCACCCGGAGCTCCGGCCAGCTCTTCAATAACCGCAACATCGAAAAGCTTTTCAATCGCTTTCAGTCGGTGAAGTTCTTTCTTACAAAGGAAAGCCTTCGCGAGATCATCGTCAAACGCTAAAATGTTACACCGAATTCAGTAGTCCTGGTCTGGTGGTTCCAGTACTCGTGCGCTGGTCTTCTCGCACCTGCCAGCACATACTGAACCCATGCCAAGTGCGCGATCCGCAGCTAAATCTTTCCTCGCCTCCGCTTTGCTGTGTGGCGCCTGCCATTCACTCCAGGCATCTGCACTGCCCCTGGGCGCTGCGACCGGCTACAACGTTTTCCTGTTTAGCAATTTCAATGAGTCAGGCACTGACTCGCAAGGCCGCGTGGCCGTTGGCGGTAACTTCACGTCGAGCGGTTTCACCGTCGCAAGTAATAGAACCGGCGATGGCGCGGGCACATACGGGCTGGTCGTCGGCGGTAACTACACCAACGTCTACAACCGAGTCGGTGGCGGAGATATCTTCGTTGGCGGGAACATGAACTGGACAGGTCCGACCATCCCCAATAATGCTTACGTAAACGGGAATGTGACGAATTCCGGATGGGGCTCGGCAGCGGGAACGATCTACTACGGCGGCACCTACTCCTCCGCCGGAACTCTCGCGAATCAGAAAATGGTCGCGCCGAAACCGGCTCCCATCGACTTCCTGAGCGCCCGAACTGAACTGACCTCCCTTTCCGCGCGACTTGCCTCCGAGCAGGCGACCGATGCCGTTGCTGACAACGGATACGGAACCTACACGCTGGCAGGCACCAGCAGCACTATAAACATCTTTAATCTCTCGAAGAGTTCATACAGCGGCAACACGATCAATATCTCCGCTCCCGCAGGTGCCACCGTGATTGTGAACATCGGAGGCTCAGCCGCAAGCTTCAACGGCGGCTCCATCAACATCGCCGGAACCGACAAGCGCAACGTGATCTTCAACTTCAGCAGCGCGGCCACGCTCTCGCTTAGCTCATTCGGCTTCATGGGAAGCATTCTCGCTCCGAGTGCCGCTATAAGCGGCACCTACGGCAACGTCGATGGGCAGGTTATCGCGGACAGCTTTTCAGGGACTACTGAGTTTCACGACTTCCTCTTCACCGGGACGCTGCCGGCCAGCGCTGCCGTCGTGTCGAGCGCCCCCGAGCCGACCACGTGGGCCATGCTCGGCGGTGCGTTGGTATTGTTGGGCATCGCCAGAAAGCGCGCCCGTCACAACTAGCTGCTCTTGCTTCCCGTCGCCTTCTTCTTCCCGGCTTTAGGCCAGCCCTTCTGCATGTCGCCGTACGCCTTGTCGGTGACCGTGGACTCGTCTTTGCTCCGGCTGACACCGGCTTTCTTTCGCCGGTTGATGTTCGCTACCAGAGAGTTCTTCTTCTCTTTCGGCATTTGAAAACCTCACATTAGTTGGATGAATCGCGCTGCCGCGTGTTCTTCACACCCAGCAAAATACCCAGCCCCACCAGCACAAGCACTCCGATCCCGATCCACTGAGCCGGAACGTGCATCATGTTCGCTCCCAACGCCAAACCGCCGATGAGAATCACGAACCCAACCATGTAGATACCGAATGACATGAAAACGAACCTCCGGAAAGCGTGCCTTCCGGTACAGTCGTAGCACTTTCATGGCCATCACTTTGTCTTTCGCTGGCGCTCCAGATAAGAATCGCCAGGTTGATCCAGCACCAGCCTGACCTCAGCACCCTCCACTCCAGCGGCAATCCCCACAGGAGTGGCCGACATGACGAATCTGTTGCTCCCGTCTCCCGACCAAATCGCATGAATCACGTACGCAGTCCGGGTGTACCCTCGAATCAGGAACCTTCCCTCGCTGTCCGCACTCTCTGCAGCGACGTGGAGGCCGTTCTCGCCTGAAGCCGGGATGTTCCGTAAAAGGGCCGCTTTATCTACGTAGACGGATTGCTTCACGGCGTATTGGTTGATCGGTTCTTAACACAATGCGCCGAGATGAACGCTGCGTTTCCGGTTCACTGGACTCTAAAACCAATGAGCGCGATACCAGGAGTTCCGAACCAAACTTTCGTTCAGCAGGCCTTCTCCCGGGCAGCCGGTGCGCCGCTGATTACGGGAAATCAAGTGCGTCTGCTTAAGGACGCACGCGAAAATTACCCGGCTTGGCTCCAGGCGATTGGTGCGGCGAAGCACCATATCTACTTTGAGAGCTACATCATTCATGAAGACGATGCGGGGCGGGAATTCGCAGACGCTTTCATCGCGAAGGCTGAAGAAGGGGTTCGCACGCGAGTTGTGTATGACTGGATGGGTGGTCTGGGTAAGACCTCGCGACGATTTTGGAATCGATTACGCGCCGGCGGTGTCGACGTGCGCTGTTACAACCCGCCGCGTTTGGACAGTCCGTTGGGCTGGGTCTCGCGGGAGCATGGAAAGATGCTGGCGGTTGACGGAGAAATCGGATTCATCACCGGCCTGTGTGTGGGAATGGACTGGGTCGGCAACCCAGCTAAGAACATCGAACCTTGGCGTGACACCGGCGTCGAGGTTCGAGGTCCGGCTGTCGCCCACATCGAGCATGCCTTTGAAACCGTTTGGGCGATGACTGGCACGCCCATCCCCGCAGGGGAATCGGACCGCCAGGACGCCGCAATCCCGGCGGGTGACATGAACGTCCGTGTCGTCGCGACCGTGCCCGCGACGGGGGGCATTCTTCGCGTTAGCGAACTTGTCGCAGCTCTTGCCCAAAGGACACTTTGGCTAACAGACGCTTACTACGCGGGGACGACATCTTACGTACAAGCATTGAGAGCGGCGGCCAGGGCTGGGGTTGATGTACGTTTGCTTGTTCCGGGCGGCACGGACATTCCGATACTGAGACCGTTATCGAGAGCGGGTTACCGTCCTCTTCTAGAGGCAGGTGTCCGCGTTTTTGAATGGAAT
>JAOAPO010000606.1 GCA_025462945.1 Bryobacterales bacterium | reverse complement strand
CTTCCTACACCCCGGTTATCGCAGTCACGGGTGGCTTCCAGCAGTACACCTTCAGCGTCTCCGCAGGACAACTCCCGACCGGGCTCACGTTGTCTTCTGCCGGCGTCTTCTCCGGCAGCCCGTCGGCTGCAGGAACCTTTAACTTCACCCTGAAGGTTTCGGATACTTCCACCAGCCAGGCGAGCCAGCCGTTCACGGTCGTTGTGAATAACTCGGTGTTCATCACGACCACGACGATCCAGCCAGCTATCCAGGGCACGCCGTACTCGGAGCCGCTAACGGTGGTGGGCGGGATCGGTGCCATCACGTGGTCATTCCCGACAAACACCACGGCGAGTCAGGCGGGCTTCACGCTCGATCCGGCTTCCGGCGTCTTGAGCGGCACACCGACCACGTTCGGCACGCTCGACCTGAAGGTGAAGGCGCAGGACGCTCAGGGCAATAACTTTGTCCAGACGTTCGCCCTGCCTATCGCCCGCCAGTTGTCTGGTTCCTACGATTTCGTCATCTCGAACGCGGCATCGGGGAACCTGATCCGGATGGGTTCGGACGGCAGCAACCCGCTGACGGTCTGCTCCGGAATCAACTGCCACCTCGGCGATATCGCGACAGATGCACAGGGCAATGTCTACTCCCATGACACGACGGGCGTTTACAAGACCACACCCGGTGGTATTTCGACTACCATTCGTGCCGTCTCGGGCGGAGCTGGCGGCATTGTGGTCGATGCGACCGGCAACGTCATCTTCGGAGACAATGTGACCGACACAATCTACAAGGTGACACCAGCCGGCGTCCTGACCACCGTGGCGGCGCTGCCTCAGCTATCACCGACAAACCTGCAAGACCTGCACCTGGCGCTCGACAATAACGGCGATTACATCGTTGCCTCTGATCATTCCAATGCAGTGACACTCTATCGGTTCACCCCGCTCGGCGTTGTCACCACTCTCGCGACCTTCCCCACTGACGGCGTCTCGGCCGTGAGGGTTGCAAGCGACGGGACCATTCGCTACGTCGACTACCGCCATGGCGAACTAGTCACCTTCGATCCGAACGGCGAACCCAACACCTCTGTTTCGACAGTCCTGCCGGCCGGCGAAACTACTTATATCGGCTTGGCCATTGACCCCGCCAGCGGCGCTTCGATCCTGGCCGAAAGATTCAGCAACGCTGTTTTCCGCGTGACCTCGAACGGTGCGATCACGACCCTCATCACCGGCACACCAATCTCTGGTCCGTCCAGCATCGCGGTTGTCCCTGTGCTGGGGCCGCTGACCATCAGCACTCCGTCTCTGCCGTCCTCGGTGGTGGGCCAGGCCTATGGGCCAGTCACGCTGCAGGCCGCAGGCGGGTCAGGCAGGTTCACCTGGTCCGCGACGGGTCTGCCCCCCAACCTCCAGCTCTCAACGGCGGGATCACTGAGTGGCAGTCCAACTTCGTCGGGAACCTTCACGGTACGTATCAGCGTGACCGACGGGCTAACCGGGTCTGGTGCAACGACCAACCTCGCGATCACTATCAGCACCGGTGTTGCCCCCCTCTCAATGTCCTCGTCCGGGTCTCAGGCGAACATTGCGCTGGGTGGATCTGTCTCTGCCACCTTTGCTGCTGCCGGCGGCAACCCGCCTTATACATTCACGGCGAGCGGCATGCCCTCGGGTATCGGTATCAACGCCTCCGGTGTCCTGAGCGGCTCCCCCACTGCGCCAGGCAACTTCAACGGAACGGTCTTTGTGTCCGACACATTCGGCCGCTCTGCGAGCGCTCCGTTCACGATTACCGTGCTGGGAATGAATTTGTCGTCGTTCCCTGTCGGGCAGGTAGGGACGCCGTACTCCGCCAGCGTCACAGCAGTGGGTGGATTGCAACCTTACTCCTTCGCGGCTGCCGGACTGCCCGCAGGCATCAGCCTGAGTGGAACGGGCCTGATCGGAGGCACCCCGACAGCATCGGGCAACTTCAGCGTCTCGATCGTGATCACAGACGGCGGCGGCGCAAAGGTCTCAACTTTGGTGACGCTGTCCGTCCTTTCCGTCTCCGCTCCCGTGTCGATCCCGAGCGGCACGCTTACTGGCGCGACTGTGAACACGCAGTACTCGGCGTCATTCGGCGCCATCGGAGGCAAGAGTCCCTATAGCTGGTCGCTGCTTTCGAGCAGCCTGCCGGATGGACTGGCTCTCGCCACCAGCGGCGTTGTCTCGGGCAATCCGACGACTCCTGGCACTTTCAGTTTTGGGGTGCTGGTTACCGATGCCGCGGGCGGTACGGCGAGCACCGCGGCGAGCATCGTTGTGAAGCCCGAACCGCTTGTGATCACCTCGAAGTCGCCATTGCCGCAGGGAATGAGACTGGTGGAGTATCCGGCCACGCTACTGGCAGTCACCGGCGGGATCGCGCCCTATAAGTGGTCTTTGGCCAGCGGCGCATTACCGGCCGGCATGACCTTCAGCGAGAATGGCGGCCTGGCCGGCACTCCCACGCAGGAGGGCAGTTTCACGGCTCAGATCACGGTAACCGACACCGCCGCATTGAAGACGACCGCCGAGTTCGCACTGCAGATTCGCCCGACGACGGCAGACCTGATGCTCTCCTCGTCGGCTGTTAGCTTCTCCCTGACCACCGGCGCGGATTCGGTCCCTGGCGCTCAGACGGTCACGGTCCAGTCCACGCAGGTTGAAACGCAGATACCCTACTCCGTCGCGGTGGCGCCCGCAGTCAGCTGGTTGAGTGTAACCAGCGGCTCGAAAACACCGGACTCGATCAACATCGCCCTCAACGCCAGCGGCCTGTCTTTGCCATCGGGCGAGTACGTGACCTCTGTACGAGCGATCTGCGGCAGTGGCAGTTGTGCCGGCTTAGCCCAGACCATAGCGGTGACTCTCAGCATCACGTCACCGCCGGCGCGCCTCAAACTGGCCAATGACCTGATCTCGTTCGTCACCACGGCAAGAGAACTTGCGCCACTCTCCCAGAGCCTTACGCTGCAGAACATTGGCGGCGGATCCCTTGGTGTGGCCTCGGTCACCTGTCAGGCTTCATGGTGCACGGCGAGTGCCCCGCCCTCAGCGGTCCCCGGCGGCGGCAGTGCCTCCGTCGGCATCACAGTAGATCCCGCCGCAGTGGTCTCCGGCTTCCAGCGCACCACCGTTGAGGTCAACACGTCTGCCGGCAAAGCGTCAGTACCGGTGACCCTGTTCATCGCAGCTAACTCCGGCATGGCACTGTCACCCACCGGCGGGCAGTTTGTCATGGCGGTCGGCGGAGCGCCGGGCAACGGGTCCGGTTCATTCCTGGTCAGCGTCAACAGCACGAGCTCCATCACCCTCACTCCCTCGCTCGTGCCCGGAGCCGCATGGTTGAAACTGAACACCGCCACCGTCAGCGCATCTACAAATTCACCCGGTACGGTCAGCTACTCCATAGATGCCGCGGCGGCCAGCACACTCGCGGCGGGAGCCTACTATGGCCAGATCGCAGTATCCGGCCCTGGTGTTATCAACTCGCCGCAGTCACATCAGGTGATCCTGAATGTGACGCCGCCGAGTGAAGGTCCACGGCCCGACCCGCAACCGGCCGGACTGCTGTTCCTGTCCAACATCGGTGGATCAAATCCGCCCCGGCAGCTCGTTACCCTGTACACCAGCGCGAGCCTGCCGACGCAGTACCAGGCTTCAGCTGAATCCAATGGAGCCTGGCTGTCCGTCACCCCAGGTGTCGGCGTAACATCGCAGCCCGCGCCAGCCTCCACCACAGTTACCGCGAACATCGCGGGCCTGAAGCCAGGAGTGTATGTGGGGCTCATTAATTACGCCTTCGGCGGTGCGGGCGTTCGCTCGGTGAACGTCACGCTGGTGGTTTCTCCTGTGGCGGGCACCGCTCCGACACTGACAGCAGGCGCACCGGCGAAACCAAGAGAGGTTTGCTCCGGAACCGTATTGGCACCGGTGCAGACGGGCATCGTAACCAACTTCTCGGCGCCCGCGGCGTGGCCTACGCCGCTTTCCATCAAGCTTGTGGACGACTGCGGCAACTTTGTCACCACGGGGCAGGTGGTCACGACCTTCAGCAACGGAGATGCGCCACTGGCACTCCCGCTGGTGGATCCCAAAAATGGCCTGTACGCCGGCACCTGGACACCCCGCAAGACGAGCTCGACGATCACCATCAAAGCCCGTATCAGCGCGAAAGGTTACCCCGACCTGATCACGCAACTGCAGGGATCCGTAACTCCGAATGCCGCGCCCGTCCTCACGCCGCACGGCATCGTGCACGCGTTCGCGCCACTTATCGGAGCTCCTCTGGCGCCGGGCAATATCGTGGCGGTTTACGGCTCGAACCTGGCCGCGCTGACCGGCGTCCCCACAACGCTTCCGCTGCCCACGTCGGTGAACGGAACGCAGGTGCTGATCGGGGGCGTCAGGGCTCCGCTCTACTTCACGAGTCCCGGGCAGGTGAACGCTCAAATTCCATATGAGCTGGAACCGAACCGACCGTATCAGGTGATTATCTCGGCAAACGGCGCGCTCTCGACTCCGGACGACATTCAGATCTCGCCCGTAGTTCCGGGTGTGGCTGCGTATGCCAGCGGTACCGTTATCGCGCAGCATGCCGATGGCTCGCTCATTGATGAGAACTCGCCCGCAAGAGGCGGTGAGATTGCGATTGCCTACCTCTCGGGCCTGGGCGATACAGACAATGACGTGGCAAGCGGCGGGGCCTCACCGGGCGACGTGCTGGCGCGGCCTCTGGTGGTTCCGACGCTGTCCATCGGCGGGCGGGAGGCAAAGATTGCCTTCGTCGGACTGACGCCAGGATTGGTCGGCCTCTACCAGATGAACTTCGAAGTACCCCAGGCTCTGCCCGAAGGGAATCCGAAGATGGTCGTCACACAAAGCGGAGCGCCCAGCAATCCGGTGCTCCTGCCCTACGTGCCATAAGCCGAGGGTTTCTCTGGACAAAGGGGCTGTGCAGGGCGATACCGATTCGCTCCGCACAGCCCTTTTGCTTAGGCTCCCCGGCTAGTGGTTACCGTTCAGATCGAATGAGAACTGATAGATGTCGTCGAGTTTTGTATCCGGAGTCATGAGCGCGACCTCCTTGAGCAATCCCGTGCGAATGTCGTAGACCCAGCCATGCAGCACCGGCCTGTTCTCGGTGACCCAGGCCTTCTGGACAATCGACGTTTGGGCAAGGTTATGTACCTGCTCCGCGACGTTGATCTCCACCATCCGATCGAGGCGCAGCGCGGGATCGGCGATGGATTCCACTTCCTGGCGGTTGAGCCGGTAAACATCTTTAATGTGCCGCAGCCATTTGTTCAGCAGCCCGAGATCGGTGTTCGTAAGCGCATTCTTTACACCCCCGCAATTGTAGTGACCGCACACGATAATGTGCTTCACCTTGAGTACCTGCACGGCGTACTGCAGCACGCTAAGCAGGTTCAGGTCTGTGTGGACGACCAGGTTCGCTACGTTTCGGTGGACAAACAGCTCGCCCGGCTCAGTGCCTGTCACCTCCTCGGCAGGCACGCGGGAGTCGGAACACCCGATCCACATGAATTCGGGCTGCTGGGTCTCAACGTTCCTCGAGAAGAAGTCCGGCCGAATCTTCAGCTTTTCCTCAGCCCAGGCCTTATTCGCAAGAAGCAGTTTTTTGTGGGAGTCCATTGGTTTTTGCGTATTCAAAGCGTGTAAGTTTTCCAGTGCCTAAGTTCGACGTGAATGTTCTTGTAGGGAGCCAGCTTCTGAAAGTCTTCCACCACATCCATGATGTCGTGATCGATGAAGAGAGCTCTGGTGCCATCGATGACGACGTGTGAGTTCGGGGGGAGTCGGCGAAGCTTACTCCGGAACTCGTTCTTGTTGACGAAGCTGGCATCTTTTGTGAAGCGCAGAAGATAGTTACTGCCGTCGTTCACCATCGTGATCGCCTCGTGGTGATTTTTGCGGAAGACGAAAAAGGCCCCGAAGGCGAACCCGACCAGCACACCCTTCAGCAAATCGGTGAACACGATCGCCAGCACCGTCACGATGAATGGAATGAACTGGTCCCAGCCTCCCCGGAACATCTCGCGATACAGCCGCGGCCGGGTGAGCCGGTAACCAATCGCGATGAGGATCGCAGCGAGGGCGGCGAGGGGTGTCATTGCGAGCACATTGGGCATCAGGAAAACCGCAGCCAGCAGAAGAATGCCGTGAGTGAAGGTGCTCATCCACGTTCTGGCCCCGGCGTAAACGTTGGCCGAGGAGCGGAGCACCACCGACGCGACCGGCAGCCCGCCAAGCAGGCCGCAGGCTACATTGCCTATTCCCTGAGCGAGCAACTCGCGATTAGGTGGCGAAATACGGCGATAAGGATCCAGACGGTCCGAGGCCTCCAGAGAGAAAAGCGTTTCGATGCTGGCAACGATCGCGAGCGTCAGCCCCATCACCCACGTTCCTGGATTCGCAAACGCCATGTAGTCGGGGACAGCAAACTGCGCGAAGAAATCGGAGAAGCGGGCAATCACGGGCAAAGTCACCAGGTGCTCTTTCGAGATAATCTGCAGTCCCGGGGCTATGCCTCCGAACAACTGATTGATGCCGATGGTCAGCGCGACGGCCACCAGCGCGCCGGGCACGAACTGGAAGAACCGCGCGCGCTTAGCCAGTTGGTCCCAGCCGAGCAGCACGGCAAGACTGATGAAGAAAAGGATCGTTGCGCCCGACGACGCGCTCATCACGCTCTGTGCGATGTCGCTGAACGTGGTGTTTCCGCCGGGTTCGAGGAAACTGAAGTCACCCTCATAATCGATGTCTCGGCCAAAGGCGTGCGGGATTTGTTTCAGGATCACGACGATGCCGATGGCTGCCAGCACACCTCGAATCACAGAGTTCGGCAGGTAGTTCGCGAGGGCACCGAAACGCAGGGCGCCGAAGAGCATCTGGATAAGCCCGGCGAGCACCAGTGAGGCGAGGAATCCACGATATGAACCCGTCACCTGAATCGCTGACACTACGAAGATGGCGAGACCTGCACCCGGGCCGCTGACGCTGATCTGCGACCCCGAAAGCATGCCCACGATGATGCCGCCGATGATACCGGAGATAATCCCCGCAAACGGCGGAGCCCCCGAAGCCAGCGCTACGCCGAGGCAGAGCGGCAGAGCCACCAGAAAAACCACGATTCCGGCGGGAATATCGTAATGCAGCAGATTGCCGGATGTGGCGTCCAGTTCTCCGAGCGGCGGGGCACGCACTTCATCGAACGGCAGAGACTTTTCTTGCGGTGTTGACCTTGGCAGGAGCGATAGCACGTTAGTCTCAACATAGATCGACGGCTTTCGGGCTGCAAGCTTCTACCAGAAGTTCGGGCGAGTTGATTATGTTGTTTAGGAATCAGAGGGGAGTCGAGGAGCCCTCGCGGCTGAGAACCTTCGTGCCCGCCAGAGTCACCGAAAAGTAGC
>JAOAPO010000584.1 GCA_025462945.1 Bryobacterales bacterium | reverse complement strand
GTGCCTGCTGTGTACGAAGTTGACGGACGCCAGTACCTGCTCTTCGCGCTCACTGCCGGGCCGGCCTTTTCACCTGATTTGCGGCTTCCTCCGGGCGGGGTCAACGTCACACCAGGCCCGAAGAGCTACGTTGCACTGGCATTGCCGAAGCCGTAAGCAGTAAGCCCGGCAAAAAGGCCCGATTCGCAAGAAGTAAGCTCATGCGGATCGGGCCTTTTGTTTTTCCTTTGAGGATGCCGCCTGGCAACTCGCGCTGAATCAGTAAATCAGTCTGAGCGCCAGCTGTACCAGCCTCGGCTGATTGGCCTGCGAAGTGATGAAGCCAGTGGTCGGGTTCGCCGCCGTGGTGACCACCGTATTCGGCAAACCGAACTGTACCCTGTTGAAGACGTTGAAGACCTCGCCCCGGAACTCCAGGTTGAAGCGCTCGTTGATAGCTGTCTTCTTGAGCAATGCGAAGTTGTAGTTGGCAATGCCCTGTCCACGAACTCTGGCGTCAGTCGCGCTCAGGTTGCCGAGCGTGTAAGAAGCCGGAACGGTGTAACAGGACTTCTCGAACCAGCCATTCAGCCTGGATGATGCGGGACCACTGAGGACCGGATTGCAGCCGGGAACCACGTTGGGGCGAAGCCCGAGGTTGAAACCGGCCACGTTCGGGGTCGCCGTTAACGCCAGCGGGAAGCCCGCCTGGAAGGTGCTGGTACCGCTGACGCTCCATCCGGTGGTGAACCGCTGAACGGCTCCGTTGCTGCTGTTCAGGAACTGCTTCCCTTTACCGAACGGGAGGTCCAGCGAATAGCTGACCGTGAGGCGCTGCCGGGAGTCGAACCCGGAAACAGTCTTTTCCGCGCGCAGGTTGTTGGGGTCCTGAGTGCCGGGTGCCTGACCCACGCCGGAGTCGAGCCAACCAGTCAGGCTCGAGACATCGCCGATAAGCTTGGAGAACGTGTATGCCCCCACCACAGTGCCGCTGCGTGAGAAGCGCTTCTCAACTTTCATCTGCAGGGAGTGGTAGCTGGAGTTGCCCACATAGCCACCAGCCTGCGTAACACCGGTGTACTGAGGGAAGGGCAGCAGCAGCTGCCCCTGCGTGACCGTCGGCTGCGAAAGGGCTCCAACTTTCACGAGACCCAGGAACGGATTCGGTACGAGGGTGTTCAGCCCGGTTCCGCGCGAGAGGTTCGCCGTGGGCAGTGCGTTCGCCTGGTAGCCGCCGCGGGGCAAGTGAACGCCACGCGAACCGGCGTAAGCAGCTTCGATCGCTACACCGCCCCATGTCTGGTGCTGTACCGTGAGGTTCCACTGCGACTGGTATGGATACGAGATGGTGCGGAGAGGCGCGGTAACGCCTGAGCCCAGCAGCAACGCCTGCGCCTGCGCCTGTGGCAGATTGCCCGGCGCCTGGGTGAAGCCGTTGGGGAACGGATTGCTGATCGGGAAGTTGGGAGTCACCGAGTTATCCAGCGTTCCCAGCCACGGGTTGCCGAACTGGCTGAGACTCATGCCCCAGGGAGCTTCGCTGAACTGCAAGGTGGACGGAAGGTAGTAGATGCCGGCGCCAGCCCTGACCACGGTCTTTTCATTGACTCGATACGCGACGCCGAGGCGGGGGGCGAAGAGCCCGAACTGCTCCGTGCGAAAGCCTCTGTGGGGATGGTCCGGGGTCCCGGCGAAATCCAGACGACCGTAGATGGGCTGGCCATTGATGCGGACTGAACTGACCGCCGGGTTGAGTTCTGTCGGGTTGAAGGAAGAGATTCGGTCATAGCGCTCCTTCCAGACGCCCGGAATTTCCCAGCGCACCCCTCCTGTTACCGACAGTTTATTGGTGACCTGCCATGTGTCCTGCGCATAGTAGCCCTGATAAGTCATCGACTGGTAGGGACGGGCGAACGCGGTTTGAGTGCCACCGGTGCCGAAACCCAGCAGCGCGGATGCCAGACCGTTGCCGGTGGCCCCGGGATTCAGAGCGTTGCGAGACGTGAACAGATTGCTGAAGGTGAAGGTGCCACCGTCGAACGTTTGATAGTAGGTATTCTGCATCGTGCGCCAGTCCGCGCCGAACTTGAGAGTGTGCTTACCGCGAACCCAGCTCAGGTTGGGTGTCAGCAGATAGTCGTTTTCGGTCGAGAGGATATGCAGCCCGCTGGCGGTGGTGTAGCCCCCGACGCCCACGCTGGGGATGGAGGTAGTGGGACCACTGTGAATCAGCGGAAGCTGTTCGTCCATGTAGGCAGGAAAGCCGAAGGTCTTGCTGAGGCTGATGCCCGTAAACGACTGGTCGCGATTGTAAGGAAAGCGGATATATGACGCCCGAAGATCGAGCACCATGGATGGGCTCAGCAGGTAAGTGCTTCCCACCACGGCCTGCGTGGTGGTGAACTGTTCCGGCGCATAAGGATCGTTCGCATAGATTCCGTTGCCGAACGGAGCGAACGGCAGGTTCTCTGAGCCCCAGCGGGAGAAGCGAGTGAAAAGCCGGAGCTTGTCAGAGACGGCGTAGTCGAGGCGGCCATTCACCTGGTCGTTGTTGCCGCCCAACGTGGCTAAACTCGTGTAGTTGTTCAGTGCAGTGAAAGCTTGCCCGGGCTGGTTCGGCGCCGCAATCAGCGGAAAGTTAAAAAGCTTCGCGGAGACAGGATTGATACGACTGGCGGGAATGATGTTGCCCGGGAACGTCTGGCGCTGGTCCACCTGACCGGCTGCGCAGGCCGCGTTGGTGCCCGCGCCGCATTGTGTCAGAGGATCATAGATCGGGATAGCGGCATTGGACGCATTCCTGTAGCCGGAGAAATCGCCGCCATACATGGGTGTAAGCGGAACGGTCGCAATGAAGGGGTTTGCCTGACGCGACTTGTAACCTTCCCACGCCGCGAAGAAGAACATCCTGTTCTTCAGCACCGGACCGCCGCCCGTTAGACCGTACTGATTCTGCTTGAAAGGCTGCTTGCCCGTCCCGTTCGCGTTGGCGAAGAAGCCGTTCGCGTTGAGCACAGTATTGCGGAAGAACTCGTACGCGGCGCCGTGGAATTGGTTGGTGCCAGACCGTGAAGAGATGTTGATGACGCCGCCTGAGTAACGACCGAATTCCGCGCTGTTGCTGTTGGTCTGGACCCGGAACTCGGAGATAGCATCAGGGCTCGGCACCAGGTTGACAAGGTTCCCGAGAGCAGAGTTGGCCGGAACACCGTCGAAGTAAACGGCACCCTGGTTCGCGAAGCCGCCGCCGATCTGATAATTGCCTGCCGCGAAGATGTTCTTGCCTGTGATGGCGTTGCCGTCGGTGGTCCCCTGCGGCACGACTCCGGGCACCAGAGCAATCAGGCTCAGGATGTTCCGACCATTCACTGGCAGTTCGTCCACCGAGCGGCTGTTCATGACGTGGCTAAGATTGGCATTTTCTGTCTGCAGCAGAGGCGCTGCCGACGAAACTTCGACGCTCTGCGTCACATCGCCAACCTGCAAAGCTATATCGGCGCGAACGGTACCGGAGACGGTGACCTCCACATGGGGAAGAGTGGCTTTCTTGAAGCCTGGTTGCTCCACATCTACACGATAAGGGCCCGGAACGAGGCTGAGAAATTGATATTCGCCGCTCCCTCCGGACGTACCCTGATTGCGGACGCCGGTGGCGGTGTTGGTTAAAGTCACGGCCGCGCCACGGAGCGCTGCGCCGGACGGATCGATGACCGTACCGACAACGGACCCGTAGAACGACTGGGCGCACAACGTGGCCGCCAGGAACCCGGAACAGAAACCGAGTCGGAGAAAGAGTGAAGCGAAAGTACGTGCCGAGTATTTACCTCTGCTCATCTGAAGGACTCCCAAAGTTAGCCAACCTGTGCTACGCGGGGATGTTATCACCGGTGGCCACCCGAGTCAAGGAAAAAGCAAGCGCTTTCAGGGCGGGGTAAGGCGCGAACCGCTACCGGCTTGCGCGGGCAGGAGAGATTGCCTGCAAGCGAGTCCATTTTTTTCAGGCGCAAACACAAACCGCTCTGTGCTCACTGAGCGAGGTTCTTGCGGACAAACTCCGCCTGTGGGCTGGACGCCCCCAGCGTTTTCTCATAAATCGCGAGCGCCTGCTGAAGCAAGCCCTGCGCCGCGGCCGTTTGACCTGCCTCTTTCGAAACCATGCCGAGATTCGCGAGATCGGCTGCCGTTTCAGGTCGGTCCGGACCATACAAAGATGCGTCGATCGTGAACGCTCGACGGTAGAGCAGCGCTGCCCCCCGCAGGTCGCGCTTGTTCCAAAGAACGTCTGCCAGGTTCGTGCAGGTCATCGAGAGTTCCGGACTCTCCGGACCGAGTTTCCCTTCGGCCAGCTTCATTGCCGCTGTCTCGATGCGCTCGGCTTCATCAAATCGGCGCGCCCCTTCCATGAGATTGCCCAGCGTATTCATGATTGCAACGCTGAGGCGGTACTCTGGCTTTTCCAGCTTCTCCTGAATCGCCAGCGCGCGTCGAAGCAGTGGCTCCGCGGAGGCGTCATCGCCCTTGCTTCGGAGCGATAGAGCGAGTTCATGAAGGATAACTGCAACGCGGCGGTCCAGAACACCGGACGCCTTCTCCTCGGCGGCGAGCGCATTCCTGAAGTGGACTTCGGCGTTTGGCTCATCGAGCCGACCCAACGCCGCAGAAGCGCGGGCGGCAACCCGCAAGTCTTTGCCCGCAGCGGCCAACCGGAGTAGCCCGATCGCCTCCTCTGGCTGGCCCGCAGCTTCGAGCGCTGTGGCAAGGTTCTCCCGGTCGGCATCACGCTTCGGGTCGCCGTTTGCTTCGTCGATCGCAGCGGCACGACGAAGGGGAGTCAGGGCGTCAGCCGGTCTGCGGTTGCCCACGAGGAACATACCAAGATCGGAGGCGGCACGGGCCACCTTCGCGTGCGCGGGACCGAGTTCAGCTTCTCGTTCGGCGAGCGCCTTTTCATAGACAGAAGTCAATGTGTCCGGAGCCGAAGGCACGATGAAGCCCGCCGGCATAGTGACTTCGACGGGCGATGGTTTCAGCGCCTTGACTGAACGGCGCACTGGCGCAAGCTTTGGTCCCGGCTGTTCGTAGATCCCGATCCAATGATTGGTAAACGCCAGATTCTTGCTGACCGCAACCTGCGGCATATGGCAGGCTGTACAGCTTCGCCCGGTCAGAGACGTCGTTGCTTTGTGCGTGATGCGCGGATGGCATGCGGAGCACTTCGCGTCATAGTAAGAGGCAGCTTTCTGGATGGGCGAGTGCGGGTCGTGGCACGTCACGCAGGAGAGTGGCTGTTTCGATGTTTCGGGGCTGTTGCGGAAGCAGGCGGCGCGGTGCAGGTAAGACGGCTGGTGGCGCAGGTTCCACGGGTTGTTCCAATCAGTGTCGTCATCGAGCGAAGTCGCCTGGCGGTGGCATGCGCCGCAAAGCTGATTCATCTGGTTGGGATTGAGTTGCGCCGGGTTCTGGATGCCACCACCCTTACCTCCGCCTGCCTGAACGTGAGCAGCACCGGGGCCATGACACCCTTCACAACGAACGCCCAGTTCACCCGGCTGGATCTTGTAACCGGCGGCGAGGCTGACCGGACCTGTGGAATGACACCGGAAGCAACGCAGTGCCGTGCCGACCGGATCGAAGGTGCGGTAAACGTCGTCTGACTGATGCGCGTGCCCCGGCGTCAGCCCCATCGTCTTCGTCGCGGAGTAATACGTAAGAGCATGCTCGATGACGCTCTCTTCGTCTTTCTGGGTGACCCATGTAGTTGCCTTCTGGCCTGCGCCGAACGCCCAGTAGCCTTGAGCTCCTGGCGCAGCTACCTTCAATGCATGCGCGTGCGCCGACTTAGCCTGGCTGGCCGCCTTGTCGGCATGACACGGCTGACAGGCCTGGCTGCCGACGTACTGTGCTGAGGCGGCGTGAGCAAGCATCAACCCGGTTAGAAAAAGACGCGTCATTCGCTCTGCCTTGTGGCGGCGGAATTCTGATCAGACGCTGCTATTACTTCAGGCGCCGAACGAGACTCCCTGCTTAACAAGATAAGCCTTCGCGATTTTCGCGGTCTCAATGGCGGGCACCGGCTGTGGAGGAGGAGAGTCGAGTTCCACCATCACTTGGCCATCGGTGTTCCGGCCCTCCATCATGGTCAGTATTGCGGACAGATCCACTTTCCCCTGACCCAGCGGACAGTAGCCGAGATAGTTCGGCCCCGCGTCGTAATCCTTTAGGTGCATGTGATGCACTATCGAGAGGAAATCCTTCACGACCTTGACGGGGTCCGAACCGCCTTTTTGCAATTGGCCGATGTCGGGGCCAAATTTCATCACTCGGGTATCCACCGCTTCCATGACCGCGTAAGTCTCGTCGCGCGTCTCCACACAGGTGCCCGTGTGCTGGTGAAGCACTGCGGTAAGCCCCGCGTCACTGACAGCCTTGCCCAACTCGTTGAGTGTGGTGACGATGTCGTTCTTGTGCGCGCTGAAGTCGTAAGTGTTGCGACGGACGCCGTTCGGCCCCACGACCACGATCTTGCCGTCGTACTTCTTGATTAGAGCGGCCCATTGAAGCGTCTTCGCAATCGTTTCCTTCCGCTGCGCCGGGTCTGAGAGGTTGGCGCCGCAGTAGGCGGAGATGAGCGGCAGCTTGTGCTTCTTCAGCAGGGTACCGATTCCGCCGTGCTCTTCCATTGCCTCGATCTGATTGCCGAAAAGCTCAATGCCGGCGAAACCCAGGGCGGCAATCTCGCGAATCGCCGCCTCTACGTATCGCGGGTCCACCATTGGATTGGGTGCGGGCGCTGCCCCAGGCGCCGGGCGGCCTCCACCCAAAGGGAGCCACGTTAGTCCCGTATGGCCTACCCGTAGCTTCAGACTGTTCGCGGCGAGGCTGCTGGCAGCGCTCAGCAGGCCTGCGGACAGGGTTTTCGAGAAAGTTCGGCGATCTGGCAGCATGGCGATCAGTCTATCGTGTTGTTCCCCTTTGATGGGGGCGCTGGTGTAGGCGCTTTCTATGGCGGTAAAAATTCTATACAGGGCAGCCCGCGAAAGCCTCAGCCCCGCATCTGCAATCGCGTACACTTACGGTACCCGAGGGCCCTGACTTTGTGATAGATTTCTGACGTGAAGCGAACAATGTATATAGCAGCGATGCTGGCAACGGTGGGGGCTGCCGCGTGGGCCAATCGTAACTTCCAGCCGGACTGGACATTCAAGGGCTCCACTCTGGCCGGCATGTCGCCGATGGGCGACGCAGCCTGGACTGCCGAGAACGGCGAGATTGTGGGAAAGCCGAAGGGTCCCACTGGCGGCTGGCTCGTACTCGACAAGTCACTGCAGGACGTCCAGTTCGCCGCCACCTACAAATGTGCCGTGGGATGTCGCGCAGGCGTGCTGCTGCGGGCAGAGAAGACTGCGTCCGGCATGAAGGGCGTTTACGTTGAACTGCCCGCGGACGGCGCTCAGCCCGGTTCATACGCAGTCACGCTGGATGCGACGGGAAAGGAACTGACGCGCGAGAAACTGGGCCCGGCGAATGGAACTGTGCGATTCTTGCCGCCGGTCGTGCCGGATGCTCCAACCGCGCCCGGACGCGGAGGACGCGGAGGCCGGGGCGGCTTCCCGGGCAACAACGTCCCTCCAATGGCGACCCTCACTCGTCCCGACTATTCCTATAAGGCCGGCGAGTGGAACACGCTCGAACTTCTGCTGGACGCGAACATCATGCGTGGCTGGGTCAACGATGGACCGGAAGGTGGCTTCGCCAGCGGACGTGCAGATGAGACGGCAGGCAGGTACGGTCGCATAGCGCTTTTCATCGGTGGGACCGGCGAGATCCGCCTGAAGCAGGTCGAGTGGAAGGATCTGGGTCGGCACGTGCTTAGCACCGAGAAGATCTCCAGCCGCTTTCGCCTGCAGCGGCTCAACGACTTCTATCTGGCGTGGTCGGCTGCTGTAGCCGACATCAACCAGGACGGCATCATGGACGTTGTTGCGGGGCCGAACTACTATCTGGGACCCGACTATCAAGTCGCCCGCGAGATCTATCTGGGGCAGGTGGTGAATGTAGCCAAAGAGTACACGCCCGCAGCGGTGAACTTCGCATTCGACTACACCGGCGACCGTTATCCGGATGTGCTGGTGACCGAGGGTCGCTCCATCGTGCTGTATGTGAACCCGGGTAAGGAAGAGCGAAGGTGGGACCGTTACCCGGTCATCCCGGCGGCTTCGTCGGAAGTGGATGTTTTCAAGGACATGGATGGAGATGGCATTCCCGACGCGATCTACGTGGGCGGCGGAACGATGAACTGGGCGAGTCCGCAAAAGGGCAATCCGACGGCCCCGTGGACCGTGCACGCCGTGTCGGAAACCGGCTACGGAGTCGCGGCACAGCACGGCCTTGGCGCAGGGGACATTAACGGTGATGGACGCGTGGACATGGTCTCGCCATATGGATGGTGGGAGCAACCCGCGAAGGGTGCCGCGCCTGGTCCATGGCCCTACCATCCGGTGAAGCTCGGTCGCTGGCCGCGAGCCGGTGCCAGCCCGGGAGGCGGGGAGATGTGCGTATATGACGTGAACGGGGATGGACTGAACGATGTGGTTACCGGACTGGAAGCCCACGGCTGGGGCATCGCCTGGTACGAACAGAAGAGGGATAAAGCGTCTGGCGCATCCACGTTCGTCGAGCACATGATTCTGGACGACTATGCGGCGAAGAATCCCGGCGGTGCGACCTTCTCAGAGGTGCATGCTTCGACCATGGCGGACGTTGATGGTGACGGGATCCTCGATTTCATCGCTGGGAAGCGGGTCTTCTCGCATAACGAAAGCTATACCGATCCGGATCCGTTCGGAGATGCGGTGCTGTACTGGTTCCGCACAGTCCGCAATCCTATGGCGCCGGGCGGCGCGGAGTTCGTGCCCGAGTTGATCCACAATCGATCGGGTGTAGGAAGCACTGTTACGGCGGCGGACCTGAATAAGGACGGAGCTATGGACATAGTGACTTCAACGAATCGGGGAACGTTTATCTTCTGGGGAACTGCGAAGAAGCGATGAACTTCGGCTGCTGCTCAGCCGAACCGAGTGCATCGGCCGGATTGCGACAGAAGTACCCCGCATTGAGGCGCAACGGTAACCTGATCCCATTTTGCAGTTTTCTTAGTCAACCTAAATTCGAGAAGAAGCGCGCGTTGCACAACCCCTGTTCCGCTCTCGTTACCGACACTCCGGGCCGGCAAAGTACGACTCGCTTCCGCTCTCCCGATACTGATCGAACAGCTTGCATTTGCCCCCCCGGAATTTGACGTTGCCATTCTGACCACGTGGCGCCCTCTCGCTCGATCGCTGTGCTTTAAAGCGAACCTTCTGATGAGCCTGCGGAGCCGGGCCGGGCCGGGCCATTCGCGAAAGGGGACCTTAGCGGAGTGCTTGCTCCGAAACAGACGTTCCGGCGCGCTGATGCAATGGCATGTGTTCGCCTGAAGCGCCAGGAAGTCAATCAGAACATCGGCTTCGTTCCCAAACCTGCGTGTTGTGCGGTTTGCCCGTGAAAGGACCGCACTCAGGAAGCTCCTGCATGAGCGTCGCGCAACGGCCGCTTCCTCCTTCACGTTACGGGTCACCCATCTCGGTCTACCTCGGGCGAGGATCGGCTGGCAGTCCGGAGCAGGGGAAGCGCTGATGGAGATCGACCCACTACTTTCACTGCAGCCAGGAAGGGTCCGGCGTGGTTCCATGCGCTCCCATCCGGCCAACGCGGTTTTCACCACCTTGCCCCACAGCTAGCTGGCTAACGTCGTGAGTCGCAACTCGTTCACCAAGCCGCTGTACCTCGGCCGGGAATGAGCTCAACGTCGTCTACCCAGAGAAAAGGTGTCAGCTGGAGGTATCGAGCACTTCCGCCGGGCTGGTGTTAGTAGCTGCGTACGTAAGACATTTCTCGCTCGTACAGGCAGTGGTCGCACAGTCGCAAAACACCTGATTCGCCCGAAACAGGGGCACGTTAGAGGAAGCCGTCAGCCCAGGCTGGCAAAATTTCATTGCGGGGCGAAAGTTCTACGCGGACGCTGCGGTGCTGAGGCGGGTTAAGCTCCGACATTGCAAATACCGAGTACAACAACGAAGTATAGTCCCGACTCGGCAAGCGGCCGCAGCCGTTTGCCCGTCTCGTTGCACGGAAGCTCAAAATGATTTGAACACAAGGGGCAATCGGGGCTGTATGTGACTGATTCGGCGGCCGAATTATAAAGCGTTTGCGCTTGAGCGTCTGGTTAAAAAAAGCTGCTCAAATCTTAGTAACCCACTGATTCTATGGTGCGCCCGGCATGATTCGAACATGCGACCTTCTGGTTCGTAGCTACTTGACGTTGCCTATATTGCTGATTCTTTAGACACTCCTCTTCGGACATATGCTGTTTGTTTGGCCTGTCCGGCGCTTATTGAACACTATTCTGAACACAAGTCGGTGTTTTGGGGGCTTTTCGTCCAGGGATCTGGCACTATGTTGAGACACTCCGGCGACCTTGCTCGTGAGCCGTTTCAGGACATCCTCGCTCAGCCCGCTGCAGCATCCCGCATCGAGCGCAAGGCCGACGCGGTCGTCGTCAGAGAGAAGCGCGAATCGGGCGTTCAGGACCTCGCTTTTGGAGCCCGACCGTTCATTCTGTGTGGACTACCGATTCACCGCCTTCCCGCAGGCGACCTGACCTACACTCGTCGAAACGGGCGATTCTTCCTTGAGATCGTTGGTCATCCGGAGTTCGGCGTTCCGTTTGGCCAGGA
>JAOAPO010000567.1 GCA_025462945.1 Bryobacterales bacterium | reverse complement strand
GTGTGATCCTGGTGAACGGTGTGGAGACCGGTGATGTTTCTGTCAATTTCACTGCTTTCAAGCCGTTCAAGCTGTCGGGGAGTTCAGGACTTTTTCGCAGTGGTGTGAATACCCTCCAGTTCAAGTGGCATAACGCGGACGGTCCGGGCGGGCTGGCGGTACTGTTCGAATCGGCAACCGGCGAAACGATGGCGGCGGGCAGCGGGGGGACGACTCTGTCGATCAGCGCCGGCGGAGTGGTGAACAGCGCCAGTTCCGTGCCGAATGCAGCGGTTGCCCCGGGAAGCCTCGCCTCGGTGTATGGAGTGTTCCCGATGGGCGCAGCGGCCGGCGCAACAGTGCCTCTGCCAAGGAAACTGGGCGGGCTTTCACTCAAGTTCGGTGTGGCGGAAGCCCCTCTGGCTTTTGCGTCCGCCAGCCAGGCCAATGTTCAGGTTCCGTGGGAGGTTGCCGGGCAACAGCAGGTTCCGGTGAGCGCTGCTTTCGGCACCCAGACGAGCGCGGTGCAGAACGTGAAACTGGCGACCTACGCGCCCGGTATCTTCATGATGAATGCGAAGGGACAGGGCGCGGTGGTGGATGCATTCACCGGCCAGGTCCTGACGGCGCTGCAACCAGCTGTGGCCGGCACCAGTGCGATCTCGATCTACTGCACGGGGCTTGGCCCGGTTACGAACCAGCCTGGGACCGGCGAAGCGGCTTCTGCCACAACGCTGTCCGGGACCATTGTGCCACCCACGGTGACCATCGGAGCGGTGCCGGCCGAGGTGCTGTTTTCCGGGCTGGCGCCGGGCTTCGTCGGTCTGTACCAGATCAATGCGCGAGTGCCGATCGGAGCGCCCGCCGGGGAAGCGGTGCCGCTTGTGGTCTCAATTGGAGGCGCTGCCTCGAATGCGGTGACGATCGGCGTCCGGCAGTAGCTGGCAGGCAAGGTACTTCCAGGAGATGGGGGTTTCCGTAAGATGGAAACCCCCATCTTGTGACATATTCGGTTCAGCGTAAGGTGAATCGGTTTTTTTGCCGATAGACCGGCATGAAGACGATTGCGATTGCCGAGGCGTACGCTGTTATGCCTTCGGTCGATGTGGCATCGGGTCTGTTTTGCGCGCTGCGTGCCGGCCTGAAACTGGTCGCTGTGGTTCTGGCGGTTGGACCGTTTCTCGCACTGTGCCTGTTCGGCGGCGATTGATGGTGAGGGGAATGGAGCCACCCGTCAGAATCGAACTGACGACCCTCTCATTACGAATGAGATGCTCTACCAACTGAGCTAGGGTGGCCTCGAAACCATTATAAACATAACCGTCTGACGAGCGCAAAATCACTCAGAACAGCGTTGCGCGGGCGTGCTGTAATTGGTTCGAGGTGCAGCCATGTTGATACTCTCCGCTGTTGCTTTGCCGCTCGCCTTGCTCTTCGCGCCGGTCTCCGCCGAGTTCGCGGTGCCCTGCGCCAGCCACATACCCGAGTCGTGGACTGGTGAGGCTCGTGAAGCGGCTCTGGTCGACTGCGCGTTCACCACGGAGTCGCAGACAAGCGGCGCTCAGGCCTGGGCCAAATATGCAGCCGAAGATGCTGCGTCCGGACCACTGCGTGGACCTGCCGAGATCCGAGCGGCTCAGGCCAAGGTTTACGCCCGACCGGGGTACAAGCTGTTCTGGTATCCAACGGAGGCGAAGCAGATGGGAAGCTTTGTCGTTACGAGCGGTCGCTGGGAGCGGCACGTTCCTGGTCCGGCGGGCGGCGCTGAACGAGTGCTGCACGGCCGCTACGTAACTCTGTGGCAGAAGCAGAAAGCCGGGGGCTACAAATGGGTTTGGGACGGCGGCGAGAACGACGCTGAGTAGACGACGCTCGAATTCGTCCTGATGGAGCGATTCAGCAGGGAAAAACAGCGGCTATTTTTTGCTGCCTGGCTCGATAATGAAAATCTTCTCGCCGGGTTTGGCGAGCTTCAAACGACGGCGGATTTCGAATTCCTGCTCCGTCGGATTCTGTTCGAGTCGCTGGATGCGGTCCTGACGGTGCTGGAGTTCCTGGTTCAGCTTCTGGTTCTCTGCTTCATACTGAGTGACCAGCGCGCGTCGCTGCAGCAATGCGCCAATTCCACCGGGTCCGCGTAACTCGATAAATGCATAGGCAATGCCAGCCACCAGCACGACTGCATAAACGCCTTTGAGTGCCTGATTCCTCATTCGATTGAGTTCATACTAACATCAGGAAATGAAAAAATCATTCAGGATAAATTGAGTGACAAATAAAATTGTGGTACTTACCACGTGCGGGTCCGCGGAAGAGGGCGAGACGCTGGCGCGAAAGCTGGTGGAGAGTCGAATGGCCGCCTGCGTCAACCTGATTCCGCAGATCCGGAGCTTCTACCGGTGGCAGGGAAAGGTCGAGGACGCGACCGAATGGCTGCTGGTGGTCAAAACCACTCGGGACAAGTTCGAGGAACTGGGAATGATTCTGGAGGCGGCGCACTCCTATGAGCTGCCGGAAGTGCTGGCACTGCCCGTGGTTGCGGGTTCCCCGACTTACCTGGCGTGGCTGGACCGCGAACTCGGCAGCGACGCCGACATCGAGTAGAGCCGGTTGACGTAGACAGCTTTCCCCCCGGCATGCGCGATAACGTGGAGGGCATCCTCGCCAACAAGGGCCTTCAGATGATCGACCTTGAGATCCTCGCTGACGACATACCAGCGATCGTTACTCTGCCAGCGAGTGACAAAGTCCTGGTCGCCGATAAACACCTGCGCTGCACCGGGTGCATATGAGCCATACTCCAAATTGTTCTTACGCCCGTTGAGGATCAGGCCCGTGCGGTTCGTGTAGAAGAAGATCGAGGAGAACTCGTAGTAAGGATTGTCGACGATGAGGCCGCCCGGAGGCGCCTTCCGGATTGCCTCGGCGAGAGGGTACGAGCCGAGATATGGGTCGAAGGCGATGAGCGCTGTCTTCGCGGCCTGGAAAAACAGCACCATCATGCAGGCGAGAGCCAGCGCGGCACGGTGTCCCCGAGCGAAGAATGCCCCAAGGGCACCGATCAGGGTAGCGAGTCCGGCGATCGCGAGGGGCAGCCGAAGGTAGGCGAACGACTTGATCGTAAGGTCGCCCATGTGGCCCATCGAGAGCGTGTAGGCTTCGGGGTTCGAGCGCAGAGCCTGCGAGATATCTCCCGGGGCAGGGATGCCGGAGCTCGCGACCAATAGCCCGACAATCGCGCAGCACGCAAGCGCTGAGATCACGCCCGCCGTGCGGATACTCCACTTCCACGCCCCCGAGCCTGATTCGGCCATGGCGCTGCCGAGAAGGATGGCAAACGCGGGGTATGCGGGCATCGAATAGTACTCCTGAGTGGTGGAAAGCAGGAAGAAACCCATCACCATACCGAGCCAGCAAAGGCACAGCAGGCGGAGTCTGGAGGCGCGGTCCGTGCCGCGGTAGCGCAGGCCGACGGCGCGTATAAAGAAGGCGCTCCAGGGGAAGAACCAGGCGAAATGGAATAGCCAGAAGAGCGGTCGCGGCACGGTGTTGTAGTCGCGGGGGTAGCGCAGATTCAGGAACCGCAGGATGTGCTCGTTGAAAAAGTAGAACCAGAAGAAGCCCCTATAGCTGCCCGACTCGCTGTGCATCGTGAAATCGAAGTACGGTGGGTTGCGCAGCGTGGCGAGAACGTGCCATGGCGCGGCGATCAGCAGCATGAAGCCCAGACCCGGCAGTATCGCCAGTCGGCGCCAGGTTTCGCGCTGATTCCAGAGGCCCGTGAAGATCAGGTAGAAGAAGGCGGCGCCGAGCGGGAATACCATCGCGATCAGACCCTTCAGCAACAGACCGACGCCGATCGCAGCCCAGGCCAGAACCGACCAGCGGCGAGGCGACAGTTCATCAGGCTCAAGGGCGCGGAACACAGCCCCCATTGCGATCGCGATCGTGAGGGTGAGGATGACGTCCGGGATGAGGATGCGCGTGAACAGCCACAGACCCAGCGAAGTGCCGAGCGAGAGTCCCGCGTATGTGGCTGCCTTCTCGCCCAGCGCGTAACGAGCGATGAAGTAAACGGCGCAGCAGAGCAGGATTGCGCCGAGTGAAATTGGGATGCGCGCGGCCCAGTCGTGCGGTCCAAAGATATGGAACGAGACGGCCATCATCCAGTACTTCAGCGGGGATTTCTCAAGGTAGGCGACGCCGTCGAGACGCGCGGTGACCCAGTCACCTGAATCCAGCATGTTGCGCGCGATTTGCGCCTGAACCGCGTCCACGTCGTCCATCAAACGCGGCGGGCTGATGAAAGAAGGAATGTAAACGGCGGCAGCGAAAAGGGCGACTACAATCCAGCTGAAGCGTAGGCCGAGACTTCTTCCTGTCGGCTCGGTTCCGGAACTTCGATGTTCCATTTTTTCATCCAAAGGAAGAGCGTCAGAAGTCCCCATAGTTGGTAGCCGACGTTGCGCCGTCTGCTTTCATGATCGCGGATGAGGTTCTCTACCGCCTCGGGAGCGAAGAGCGGCCACTTCCGCAGCGCCTCGGGCGTGATCGTGTCGCGCAGCAGCGGCAGCAGCGGCCCCCGGAACCATTCATGTGCGGGGATGTCGAGGCCAGACTTTTTCCGGTTCAGAATGGCGTCCGGCAGCTTGCCCTGCATGGTCTTCTTCAGAATGATCTTTTGGTTCGCTCCGTCCATTTTGAGCTTCTCTGGCAGGCGCGCGGCGAATTCGACGATGCGATGATCGAGCAGCGGCGGGCGGACTTCCAGTGAGTGCGCCATGCTCATACGGTCCACTTTGGCCAGCAGGTTGTCCTGCAGGTAGTAGTGCTGGTCGGCGAGCATGAAGCGGTTGAGCCAGCCGATTTCGGAGGCGGGAGCAAGGTTCGCGTAGAGCCCGGCGAGGCCTTTGCCGCCGCGGCCCAGGATCTCGCGTCTCTGTGCGGCCGAGAATGACCCGTTCCAGAAGAAATGCGCCTGGTCGTCGTTCAGGAGGGAGCCTTCGAGGAAGCGCTTGACTTTATACTCGAAACCGATCTTGGCGTCCGAGACCGGCAGCAGTTGGTTGGCCAGCGACAAACCAAGGCGGCGGAACGCGCGGGGTACGCGGCGAAGGTGGCGGGCCAGGGCGTCGGCGCGGTAGGTCATATAGCCGCCGAAGAGTTCATCCCCGCCCTCACCGGACAGCGCGACAGTGACGTGCTCGCGCGTCATCTTCGAAAGGAACCAGACAGGCAGCGCACCGGCGTCCGCACCAGGCTCATCCGCGTAAAACGCGAAGTCTTCGATGGCTGAGCTGACGTCTGAGGACCGGTTCAGTTCGAACTCATAGTGTTCCGTGCCGTAAAGCCGGGCGATTTCCCGAAACCACCGGCTTTCATCGCAGGACTTCGATTCGAACGCGATGGAGAACGTCTTCAGAGGTCGCGCGCCGAGTTCCGCGGCGTAGTGAACCAGCGTGGAGGAGTCGACGCCGCCGCTCGCCCAAACGCCCAGGGGGACATCGCTGACGAGCTGCTCTTTTACGGCGGAGCGGAGCAAGGAATCCAGTTCTTCGGTGGCGGCGGCCTCGGTGATGCGGGAGTCGGGCCGCATTTCCAGTTTCCAGTAGCGCGTAATCGTCGACTCACCGCCGCGCCACTCAAGGAAAGAGCCGGCGGGAAGCTTCTCAATCCCGGCGATCAGGGTGCGCGGGGAGGGAACATAGTTCAGGGTTAAGAACTGCTCGAGGGCAATCGGATCCAGTTGGCGTGTGGCGGCGGGATGGGCCAGCAGTGCCTTGAGTTCGGAGCCGAAAATGAGCTTCCCGCCGGTTTGACGAATGTAGAGGGGCTTGATGCCCAGGCGGTCGCGGCCAAGAATCAGCCGCTGCTGGCGCGAGGACCAAATCGCCAGCGCGAACATGCCGCGAAAGCGCTGAAAGCAGTCCGTATCCCATTCCACGAAGGCGCGCAACGCCACTTCGGTGTCGCAGGAAGAGCGGAATTGGTGGCCCAGGGCCTCCAACTCGCGCCGGAGTTCGGCGAAGTTATAGATCTCCCCGTTGTAGACGATTGTGAAAGCACCGTCATCCGTGTGGATGGGCTGCTCGCCGCCGTCCAGATCCATGACCTGGAGACGTACTGCACCAAGCGCTATCTGGCTGTCGTAGAACACACCTTGCTGATCGGGGCCGCGGTGATGCAGCGACTCCGTCATCCGGCGAACAATAGCTTCTACTTCCCCAGAATTGCGGCCCGCAAGGGTGAAGCCAGCAATTCCACACATGCGGGAAGAGTAGCACACTCTTCGCTGGAGCCCCACTTGAAAAAGCCGGAGCCCTGTAACCTTTCACGAACTGCCTGCGACACGCGTCAGGCTATGAGACTAGTTTCCGTCGCCGCCCCCGCCACCGCCGCCCACGTTCCAGGCACCAGCGAGTGGATCCGCACCATTGCTGGGGGCCGCCCGCAGGATGGGTTCAACACCTGCCACAACGGCGCTGGCGATTAACTTCGTGGCATCCGCGCCGGTCGCACCGGTCACGATGAGGGCATCGCCGACCTTCAATTCGGAGAGCTGGATGGAGGGCTGCTGTTCGATAATGGCACCGATGTCCATCCCGCCGCGCCCGCCACGTCCGCCACGACCCACACCGCGGCCTTCGCCCGGAGCGCCGGGGGCTGCCGCAGTCCCGGCAGGGGGACCGGCCGGACGGGCTGGACCTTCGGCACCGCCACCAGCACCGCCCGTCGCATCGCCGCCGGCGGGAGCGCCGCGAAACCCACCGCGTCCGCCTGCAGCCTGGAATGTCGGGTTCACCATGCGGGCGACCATGTTGGCACCCATCTCACTGAATTTTTTAACCGAAGTGTCGGGCCGAAGCGTCACCGTGATCGGCTTTTTCGATGCCGTCTCGGTACCCAGAATCACGTTCCCGGCGGTGTCGATAGACTTCACAAGGATGCCGATCGTCTTAAATGAACCGAAGCCGATGGACTCGGCCTTGATGCTGGAGCCGTCGCCCTCCTTTTGACCCAGGACAAGAATCTGGTCACCGGTGCGGATCGCGGCCATGGTGCCGGCCTCGTATTGGCCGGTCTCCGGATTGTAATGGCGGAAGTCTACTTTTCCTGAGACGTCAAGCTTGATGTCATGCGAAGTCGCACCCTGTTTGCTGGTGATGGTGATCGCTTTTGCGCCGGCATCCACGTTCGTCGCCAGACCTTTTGTAGCGTTCTTCCACTGCGCCATGGTGTCCTGCGTGCGCTTCGCGAGGTCAGCCTGCTTGGTTATGTAGATGGTGCGTGCGGGCTTGCCGGTCGGGTCGGTTGTGAGGACGCGTGCGATCACCCGATCGCCGACCTCGGCATCGCTGGCTTTCGCTTCCGTGGCCTTTTTCATGTCTGTTTCACCCGCGGCCATGCGGAGGAACGAAGTCAGCTCGTTGAACTTCACGGTGGTTTCGTCGCCCTTATCGGACTTGACCGACAGCACTTTACCAGCAGCGTCCGCTTTGGTGATGGAGCCGATGACGCTGATATAGGGGGACGCTTTGGAAGCCGGTGCCGCATCCTGCGCGAAGAGGCCGGCCGCAGCGGCGAACATTGCCAGGCAGGCCGGAGCTATAACAGTTCTCATGCCTTTCAGTATGGCTGGAATCGGGGGCAAAGAGAATGCCTGCGTGGCCTGTCTCCAGTAAGAAATGGTAAAGGCGTTCAGGTAGCATGGGGGCATGTCGACCGCCTGTTACATCTCTGAAGCGCGGATTCCGCTGTCGGTTGTGCCGCTGCTGCAGCATGCCGTGGAGACTTACGCCAGCGAGACGAACAAGACCTCGGCAGTTTGGGAGGCGTTCTCCGACTCTGACCTGGGCTGGCGGCCAGCCGAGAAGTCGATGACCATAGAGGAGGTGATGAAGCACCACATCCTCAGCGAACGGCGATTCTTCGGTGATTTCCTTGGCTCGGTGGAACAGACGGCAGCGGAAGTGGTCGCCGGGGCATCGACGGTGGCGGAGTTCCGGGCCCGTATGGTGCAACTGGCGGTTCCCCGGCTCGCTTATCTGGCGGGCAGGGACGAAACCTGGTGGCTCGGACGAGTCAGCTTCTTCGACGTGGACCGGGAACGGATCTGGATTCTGTGGCGGCGGGTGCTGCATTCTGCCCACCACCGGACGCAACTCACGGTGTACCTGCGGCTGCTCGGCAAGCCGGTGGTCCCTGTGTACGGACCGACCGCTGACTCGAGGTAACCGACGATTTAGGCGCGTCATATCCCCCTTTTGTTTACCAAGGCTAACTATTGTGCTTCGCCGCGTCGGCCGATGAAGTCTATGCAGGGTACAACAGGCATCGAATCAAACGAGAACCTGTAGCCGGGCATGAGGCCGGGTATTTATCCCGCAAGGACGGACGTAATGGCTCTATCTATCCAAACGAATGTGGCTTCTCTCGTTGCGCAGAACAATATCCGTGTCAACAGCGCATTTCAGGCCAACACAATCAATCAGTTGTCGTCGGGGTTTCGCATCAACTCTTCCGCAGACGACGCGGCGGGTTTGGCGGTTGCGAACAAATACCGCGGGGACACCGCCGAACTGACCCAGGGCGTTCTCAACGCGCAGAGCGGTGGAGCTACGCTGCAGATTATCGACGGCGGTCTGAACAACATTTCAAACATCCTGGACCGGCTGCGCACCCTGGCGACTCAGTCCGCTTCAGCAACCTTCACCGGCGACCGGGGCACGCTGAACACGGAGTATCAGGGGCTGCTGACCGAAATTAACCGTCAGGCAGCGAACGTGAAGCTCAATACCGGCGGCCTCTACAACACCAACCTGGTCACGTATGTCGGCGGCGGCAGCAACACGGCGAACGCGCAGGTTTCCGTTGATCTGAGCGGGGCCAACAATGCGGTCGATTCGTCCGCGCTCGGCATCTCCACGACGAGTATCGCTGGAGGCGGCACGGCCATCACAGGCAATTCGGTCCGGCTCGACAACACGGCTGTTCAGTTCCTGACCGGCGGCAGCCAAAGCTTCACGTTCCACGTCAATACCGGGACGGGGAACCAGGACGTGACGGTTTCGGTAGCTGGCGGCGCCACCGGGCTGAACGGATCTCAGGTGATCTCCAGCCTCAATACCTCGCTGGACGCGTACGGGGTCACGGCAGCCATCGCCAGCGATGGCACTCTGTCGTTCGGTGGCAGTTCCGCCTTTACGGTAAGCACGACGGCTGCCGGTACGGGGCCGATCTCGAATTCCGGAAGCGCCACGAATCTGGCTGTGAACTCGATTAACTCGGCCTTCACTGCATTCACCGTCGGCGGTGGCACCACGGCGTCCGAGTCGTTTGTGGTTCAAAGCGGGGCGGGGGCCTACACGGTCACTCTGGATGACACGAACGCCGATACCCTGGCACACACACTCTCCACCATCAATACGGCGCTCACTGGCTCGGGTGTCTTCGCGGTAAAAGACGGCGCCGGCACGGGCATCTCCCTCCAAAGCGGGAGTTCGTTCAGCGTCAATGAGACCGCTTTCACCG
Organism: Bryobacterales bacterium; assembly: GCA_025462945.1. GTDB lineage: Bacteria > Acidobacteriota > Terriglobia > Bryobacterales > Bryobacteraceae > BOG-234. The sequence continues at coordinate 10,297 of JAOAPO010000567.1, read as the reverse complement.
CAGGTGCGGGTGGTGGTACAGGTTCGGTGTTCGGCTCGACGGGTGCAAAGACCGTTACCGCCGCCAACGCCAGTGCGGCAAGTGCGGGCAACGCCGTCGCGGCGCTCTCCGCGCTCCAGACCGCGGTCACCAACCTCGGCCTCGTACAAGGCAAGATCGGCGCTGGCCAGAACAAACTGACCTACGCCGTGAACCTCGCACAGTCGCAGATCACCAACTACTCGGCGGCGCAGGCCGGCATCCGCGACGCCGATGTGGCGGCACAGGCCGCCAACCTGACGAAAGCTCAGGTACTCCAGCAAGCGTCTCTGGCCGCTCTGGCTCAGGCCAACTCAGCTCCTCAAGCCGTACTTTCGCTGCTCCGGGGCTAGCACCGGTAAGGCGTAAGGCTCTGTCGTACTTTGCCGGCGTTTGTGGGGAACCACAGCGCCGGCGTTTTAGCGCTCGGGAGGTGTTCAGTAACGGACAGTGACGTCCCAGCGCTGGACAAGAAGCGCCTAAAACCGGCAGGCAAGCCCAACGAAGTCAGCAGCTTACGTACAAACGTGGTTGGCGTACCGCATGCATTTCTGATACAACGAACCATGGACATACAACGCCAGGGCGTACGTAAACGCAAACTGATCCGCTGGCTTATCGCTGGCGCTGTTTTGCTTACCGCAGCCGGTGCCGGGGCTCAATGGCTCCGCAAACTGGAGCCGGCGCTACCTTCTGTCGAAGCCGGAACGGTCTGGCCGGACACGGTAAAGCGCGGTCCCATGCTGCGCCAGGTCCACGGTTTGGGTTCGTTAGTTCCTGAGGAGGTTGCCTGGATTTCCGCGAACACTGAGGGCCGCGTGGAAAAAATCTACGTGCAGCCGGGCACGCTGGTCCGTCCGGATACGGTGATTATGGAGCTCTCGAACCCCACCCTGATCCAGAACATGGTGGCAGCGGAATACGATCTTAAGCAGGCTGAGGCCAATCTCGCCGACCTGAATGTCACCCTGCAGAGCACCACGTTCGACAAGCAGGCCGTCGCCGCGCAGGTGAGCTCCGACCTTGCGGACGCGAGGCTGGCAGCCGATCGTGACCAGCAACTATCAAAGCTCGGCCTGATCCCTGAACTCGACGTCAAGCTCTCGCAGAACAAAGCCAAACAGCTTGAATTTCGCAACCAGCTCGAAGAGAAGCGCCTCGGCATCATCCACCAGTCCGTGGACGCGCAACTGGCTGCCCAGCGAGTCAAAATCGACCAGTTTAAGGCTGTCTACGCGCTCAAAAAGCAGCAGGTGGACCAGCTCCGCGTGCGCGCCGGCGTCGCCGGCATGCTGCAGCAACTTGGTAACAATGCTGTCGGCTCACCCCCGCTCGAATCCGGCCAGAACGTGGTCGCGGGCGCCATTCTCGCCAAGATCGCGCAACAGGACAAACTCAAGGCGCAGATCCGAATTACAGAAACTGAAGCCAAAGACATCGCACTCGGGCAACCTGCTTCCATCGACACACGTAACGGAATCATTCCTGGGCGAGTGATGCGCATGGACCCGGCAGCAGTCAACGGCACAGTTCTGGTCGATGTGGCTCTCACCGGAGCCCTGCCGCCCGGTGCGCGCCCTGACCTTTCCGTTGACGGCACCATCGATATCGAACGCCTGAACGACGTGGTCTATGTTGGTCGCCCGACAGCGGGGCAGCCGAACTCGACCATCACGCTGTTCCGGTACGGGGCGGATGGCAAGACGGCGTCGCGCGTCACGGTGAAGCTTGGGCGCGCGTCGGTTAATGCGATTGAAGTTCTTGGCGGCCTGCAGGTTGGCGACAAGGTCATCCTTTCCGACATGAGCGCGATGGATACGCACGACAAGATCAAATTGAACTGAAGTTCGAGGAGCATAACCACCAATGGAAACGAACGGCCGCGATTCCCTGATTAACCTTGATGGCGTCACCAAGGTCTTCGTGACAGACGAAGTGGAAACCCATGCTCTGTCCGGGATCCATCTGAATATTTCGCGCGGCGAGTATGTATCCATCGCCGGGCCTTCGGGCTGCGGCAAATCGACGCTGCTGGCGATTCTCGGGCTGCTCGATACGCCCAGCGGCGGCACATATACACTGAACAGGCAGCCGGTCGCAAACATTAAAATGCAGGAGCGTGCCCGCATTCGGAACCGCGAAATCGGGTTCATATTTCAGGCCTTCAATCTCATCGGCGACCTGAACGTCTACGAAAACGTGGAACTGCCGCTGACCTATCGAGGCATGCCTGCCTCTGAACGGAAAAAGGCCGTGATGGACGCCCTAGAAAAGGTAGGCATGAGCCACCGGCTGAAGCACTATCCGTCGCAGCTCTCGGGCGGTCAACAGCAGCGCGTGGCAGTGGCTCGCGCGTTGGGCGGGAGTCCTTCTGTGCTGCTCGCCGACGAACCGACCGGTAACCTCGATTCCGCTAACGGCGAAGCCGTGATGGGCCTGCTGAAAGACCTTCATCGGAACGGCGCCACCATCTGTATGGTGACCCACGACCCGCGTTACGCCGCATTCGCTGACCGCACCATCCACATGTTTGACGGCCGCATTGTTGAGGAAGCACTGAACTAAACTGCCTTATGGAACACCTGCTTCGCGACCTCCGTTTCGGTTATCGCAATCTGTTGCGGAACCCCGGTTTCGCGGCTGCGGCGGTCGTGTCGCTGGCTATCGGCATCGGTGCCAACACAGCGATCTTCAGCTTCGTGAATACGATCCTGCTGAAGCCGCTACCGGTTGAAGACCCGCAGTCGCTGGTGCTCTTCGGTGATGGACGGGGACGAGGGATCAACACCGGCCCGCCAACCGGCGCTGCAACGCTTTTCGCCTGGCCCGAGTACAACGAATTCCGCAACCAGACGAGCGTGTTTCAGGACATCGTGGCGATCGACAGCACCACGCCGCGGCTCTACGCTTCGTTCGCGCACACCTCGGACGGAACTCGCGAGGAAGTGCAATCGGCCCTGGTCAGCGGGAATTTTTTCGCCATGCTCGGCGTGCAGCCTGCCGCCGGCCGGTTCTTCGACGTATCTGCAGACACGACGCGCGGCGCGGCGGCCTGGGCTGTGCTTAGCGATGCATTTTGGGCGCGCCGATTTCATCGCGACCCGTCCGTGGTTGGATCGCTGCTCCGGATGGCTGACCGCGACTACACCATCGTCGGCGTTGCCGCCAAAGGTTTTTTCGGTACACGCCTGGGCGAAGTGCCCGACATGTGGTTTCCGCTGACGATGAAGCCCACGCTCCCGGGGCTTGGTGTGATCGGCTTCGAGCAGCCGTACTCCCGCTTCACGCATCTGGTGGGACGCCTCAAGCCCGGCGTGACGCTGCAGCAGGCCAACGCCAACGTGAATGTCGCTTACAAAGCGATGCTGGCAAGGTACGTCACGAGTCCGGGTCCAGATGGCCGGCTTCCCGATGCTGAGGATCTGGCCCTGATGAGAAAGGCTTACGTTTCGATGACCTCCGCCTCGCAGGGTCTCTCGCAACTGCGCATTCGTTACGCGGATGCCTTGCGCATGCTGATGAGCATAGTCGCCCTCGTCCTGCTGATCGCGTGCGCGAACGTGGCGAACCTGTTGGTCGCGATGGGCGCAAAACGACAGCGCGAGATGGCTGTCCGGCTGGCGATCGGCGCGGGCAGAAGACGCGTCGTCACCCAGGTGGTCACAGAAGGAATCCTGCTCTCGGCTGCGGCCGGCGTGCTTGGCGTGCTGGTCGCCACAGGCGCGGGCCGGCTGCTGGTCCATCTGATTTCCACCGGCCCTCGCACGCTGCCGCTCTCCTTCGATCTCGACCCCCGGGTACTGGCATTCACGATTCTGATCTCGGCCGGAACCGGCATCCTCTTCTCGCTCGCCCCTGCCATCCGCGCCTCGCGGGTAGACCTGACCATCTCACTGAAAGAAGGCAAGGGCGCGATGGCGCCCCCCGGGCGCGTGACGTTCGGTCGCGTCCTTGTAGTGGCTCAGGTGGCGCTCTCATTAACGCTGCTGGTGTGCGGCGGTCTGCTGGTTCGAAGCTTCCGCAATTTGGCTTCGACGGCCACCGGCTTCAGCGCCGAGAACGTCCTGGTTTTCAAGATGGACTCGGACTCGTCCGGCTACAGGCAGGATGAAAAGCTCGCGCGACTTTACGAGCGTATCGCTGATCGACTGCCGAAGCTCCCCGGCGTCCGGGCTGCGGCGATCAGCCAACGCTCGTTCAACGAAGGCCGCTGGATCGAGGGTTTCAGCACCCCCGGAATCAACCTGCCGCAGAGCGAGCGCATCATCCGGCAGTTTAACGTTGTGTCACAGGGCTATTTCGAGACGCTGCGGATGCCCTTGCTGGCGGGCCGCGGCTTCTCGGCTAAAGATCTGCCCGGTACGCCCTATGTTGCGGTGGTGAGCGCCACTTTCGCGAGAGAGGTGTTCGGCAACAATGATCCGATTGGCCGCATTTTGAAAATGGCCCCGATTGACAAGGAGCACGATTACCAGATTGTTGGGGTTGTGCACGATGTGAAATCGGTTGATGTCCGCGACACGGCCGAGAAGCAGCTTTATGTCCCGCTGTCGCAGAACGTCGTTTTCGCGGGTAACATTGCAGTCCGAGTCAGCGCAGACCAGGGTCAGGCCGCATCCGCGGTCCGTGCCGCACTTACAAATCTTGAGCCAAACCTGCCCATCCGCTGGACAACCACGCTGGCAGGCGAAGTCAACGATTCGCTGGTGCGCGAAAAGGCTGTCGCCGAACTTGCGACGCTTTTCGCATTCACAGCGCTCCTTCTCTCTGCCATCGGCCTGTTCGGCACGATCTCGTTCGCCGTCGCGCGCCGAACCAACGAGATCGGCATACGTATCGCGCTGGGAGCTGAGAGATCGGGTGTCCTTGCCATGATCCTGCGCGACACGGGCAGTCTGCTGCTGGCCGGCATAGCCATCGGGCTGCCGCTGGCGCTGGCGTCTGGTCGCTTGATCCAGTCATTGCTTTACGGGGTCGGCGGCTTCGATCCCATGACCCTTGCTGTAGCGGCACTCGTCCTCGCAGCAGCCGCCGGAATTGCGGGCTACATTCCAGCGCAACGCGCAGCTGCGATGAATCCGACGACGGCGCTGCGTTGCGAGTGACAAACTAAACTGCCATTAGGCTCGCCGACAAAAGACATAAATGCCCACTCCCCTGATTCAGCTTCGGAACGTAGAGCGTTTCTACCAGCAGGGACCCACCAGAAGCTACGTTCTGCGCCGCATCGATCTGACCGTGAATGAGGGCGATTTTCTGACCATCATGGGACCTTCCGGTTCCGGGAAGTCAACGCTGCTGAACATCATCGGCATGCTCGACAGCGGCTGGGCCGGCGAGTACGAGCTGGTTGATAATCCAATTCACAAGCTGAACCACAAGCAACGGATCGAGCTGAATAAGAAGTACATCGGGTTCGTCTTCCAGAGCTACCATTTGCTGGATGATCTGACCGTGGCGGAGAACCTCGACGTCCCGCTCTCGTACCGTAATGTGAAGAAATCCGAGCGCGAGGCGATGGTCGCCGACAGCCTCGATCTCTTCCACATCGTCGGCAAGAAAGACTTGTTTCCCAGTCAGTTGTCGGGCGGGCAGCAGCAACTGGTAGCCATTGCGCGCGCCGTTATCGCAGCGCCGAAGCTTATCCTTGCGGATGAGCCCACCGGCAATCTGCACTCCGCGCAGGGTGACGAGATTATGCAGCTATTCCGGCAATTGAACGAGCAGGGAACTACGGTCATCCAGGTGACCCATTCGGAACGCTGCGCCAGCTACGGTCACCGCACGATCCAGCTGGAAGACGGCTGGGTGAAGAGCTGAGATCATGGCCGCGCCCGTTTCCTCCCCGCGAATTCTCATTGCCGACGACCAGACCGATGTCCTCGAAGCGCTTCGCCTGCTGCTGAAGCCGGAGGGCTTTGTCACTGAGCAGGCCACCTCCCCTGCTGCCGCGCTCGATCTGCTGGCGACGCGCGAATTCGACGGCGCCATCATCGACCTGAACTACGCAAGGGACACCACATCGGGCGCTGAAGGCCTGGAACTTTTGGCTGCCATCAACGCGATGGATGCACCGCCTCCGGTGATCGTCATGACCGCCTGGGGCAGCGTGGATATTGCGGTGGAGGCAATGCGGCGCGGTGCCCGCGACTTCGTCCAGAAGCCCTGGGAGAATGCGCGCCTGGTGACGATCGTTAAAACGCAGGTGGAATTGGGACGTGCGCTGAAGACGGCCCGGAAGCTGGAAGCGGAAGACCGCGTTCTGCGCGCCGTCGACCGGCCGGTCTTTATCGCGGAATCGCCGTCGATGCGCCAGGTATTGCGGATCATCGGCGATGTTGGGCCTTCCGATGCGAACATTCTGATCACGGGCGAGCCCGGCACCGGCAAGGAGGTTGTGGCCCAAACTCTGCACGCGGTGTCGCAACGCAGCGCCCGGCGGCTGGTGGCCGTGAATGCCGGCGGACTTTCTGAAGGCGTCTTCGAAAGCGAACTGTTCGGGCACGTGCGGGGCGCGTTCACCGATGCCAGGAGCGATCGTGTGGGGCGCTTCGAACTGGCCGATGGCGGCACGCTGTTTCTGGATGAGATTGCCAATATTAGCCAAAATCAGCAGGCGCGTCTGCTGCGTGTGCTGCAGACCGGAGAGCTGGAACGCGTGGGTTCGTCGCGCACTATCAAAGTAGACGTTCGCGTGCTTTCAGCAACGAATGCCGACCTGAATACCGAAGTATCGAACGGGCGTTTCCGCGCCGACCTGCTCTACCGGCTGAACGCGATCGAGATCCACTTGCCGCCCCTGCGTGAGCGCCGCGACGACATCCCTGCGCTGGCCAGCTTTTTCCTGACGAACTACGCTGTGAAGTACCGCAAGGCGGCGCGTGAGTTCGAGCCTGCCGCGATGCGTGCGATGCTGGAGCACGACTGGCCGGGGAACGTTCGTGAGTTGCAGCATTCCATTGAACGCGCAGTCTTGCTGACCTCGGATGAGCGCATTCCGGCCGCGGCCTTTGGTCTGCGCGGCGGTCGTGGTTCGCAGCCACGGCTGGAGGAACTGAGCCTCGAACAGGTGGAGGCACTTCTCATCCGCAAAGCCATGGCGAAATTCGAAGGCAATGTCAGCCGCGCTGCTTCCGCACTGGGCCTGAGCCGCAGTGCGCTGTACCGACGGCTTGACCGCTAAGGCATCGCCTAGCTTCACTCGGCCGAAACCGCGACGGGTCTCATTCGAACGGCGGATGTTCTTCATGGCGGCCGCGGCAGGTCTGCCTGCTCTGATCTGCTCGGTGATTCTGCTGTGGACAGGCGACTTTTCCGGCACCACACGATGGACGCTTTCGGGCGTTCTCATAGCGTTCTGGTTCGGCTTTGCTGCGGCCGTGCGCGAGCGGTTCGCCTACGCCATGCGAACGCTGGCGAACCTGCTGGGTGCCCTGCGTGACGGCGACTTCTCGTTCCGCCTGCGCATGGACGATGCGGGCAGCCTGGGCGAAGTCTACTGGCAAATCAATGAGATGGCTGAAACTCTGCACGAACAGAGGCTGGGCGCGATGGAGGCAACGGCGCTGCTGCAGAAGGTCATCAGCGAGATCGACGTGGCGATCTTTGCGTTCGATGCCGGGGGCACGCTCCGCCTCATCAATAAAGCCGGTGAGCAGCTGGTCCGGCTGAGTGCGGCGGAGGCGGTTGGCGAGACGGCTGTTCATCTTGGGCTGGCGCCTTACCTCGAAGGTCCGGCGGCGACGGTGACCCGGGCGACGATCGCCGGAGTCAGCGGGCAGTGGAGCGTTCGCCGCGGCGACTTCCGGGAAAGCGGACAGCCTCACCAGTTGCTGGTTCTGTCCGACATCTCACGTCCGTTGCGTGAAGAGGAACTGCATGCCTGGCAGCGTTTGGTGCGAGTTCTGGGCCATGAGATCAATAACTCATTGACGCCGGTTCGGTCGCTTTCGTCGAGCTTGCTGATGTTGGTTGAGCGCGAGCCGCTGCCCGACGACTGGCGCGACGACGTTCGCTCCGGACTGAATGTGATTTCGAATCGCTGCGAGGCGCTGAATCGTTTTACCGGAGCTTACGCGAGGCTCGCTCGGCTGCCCGCTCCGAAGATGCAGTCCATGTCTGTGACGGAGTGGATCGAGCGCGTCGTGAGGCTGGAACAAAGGCTGGACGTGAAGCTGAAGAAGGGTCCGGACGTGACGATTCAGGCGGACCCGGACCAACTGGAGCAGATGCTGATCAACATGCTCCGGAATGCCGTGGATGCTTCGCTGGAACGCGGTGGCGGGGTGACGCTGGAGTGGCGTCTGGCGCAGTCGGGTGTGGAAGTCGTCATTGAAGATGAAGGCCACGGGATCTCGAATCCGACGAACCTGTTTGTGCCGTTCTTTACGACGAAGCCGGGGGGCTCCGGGATCGGCCTGTTCCTAAGCCGTCAAATCGCGGAGGCGCATGGCGGTTCGGTGTCTCTGAAGAACCGGGGGGGGGCTCCGGGCTGTGTGGCTTCGATCATTCTTCCGATGTAGGCGCGCAAAGTGCCGCCGGGTATCTGGCATAATGTAGACATGTCAACTCTCCATGCTCACATCGGCGAATGGTTGGGGGTACCGTTACCGCATTCCGAACGCGATGTGCTTGAGATGGTCGAGCGCCGGTTACCGACATCGGCGGTAGACCGGTTACTGGCTCTCGGTTTCACAAAGGCAGAGATCGACGAGTTGATCATCCCGTTGCGGACCCTGCAGCATCGGAAGGCGAAGCGTGAGCGGCTGACCGTCGAGGAGTCAGATAAAGTGCTGCGCATCATTCGGGCACTTTCGACGACTGAAGACGTCTACGACTCGCGCGAGCGCTCATTGTCATGGCTTCGACGTGAGAACCCTCGCCTGAGTAACCGCGCTCCGTTGTCTTTGGTGGGGACGTACACGGGGTCGCGAATGGTGGAAGAGCTTTTGGGGCAGATCGACGAAGGCATGTTCGTCTGATGCTGCTGTGGCGGGTCAGCCGGCATCGTGACCTGAGCGGCAGGGGCGGTCTGACAGTCTCGGCGCGCTGGCATCGAAAAGGCGCACCGGTGGTCTATCTGGCGGAGTGCCCGCCCGGCGCGCTATTGGAGGTCTGTGTGCATACCAGCGCGGACGATATCCCGCAGAGATACACGTTGCTGGAGGTCAGCGCCGCGGATTCGGTTGCCATCGATGCCGTCGATGAATCGAGGCTGCCGAAGGACTGGATGGGGCGGGTGGAGACGACCCGGCAAATCGGTACGGAGTGGCTGGCGTCATCACGCACCGCGCTGCTTCGTATACCCAGCGCCCTCGTTCCGAGAACGACGAACGTGATGCTGAACCCGCTGCACGCGGACGCGAGACGCATCAAAGTCACTGCGATTTGGGATTACCCGTTTGACCAGCGCCTGAAGAGCTGAGCGCTCCCTACGCCTCGACGAAAATCTGGGTGACGAAGAAGCGGTCGTCGTCGTCGACGGTGACGGCCACGCCAGTTCGGCGGAAATCCGGGTTGAGCATGTTGGCCTGGTGGCCCGGGCTGTACCACCAGAAGACGATGGCGAAGTTGACCGGATCGTCATAGCCGCGCATCTCGAACAGGTTTTCGGCACAGCGGGACCACTTCACGCCGAAGCGGTCGAGCCGCTGCGAGACACCGCCGAGTTCAGGATCCTCGTGACCCTTGAAGCGAAGGATCTTCTTGCGTTCGCATTGCCGGGCCGCGCACGCTGCCAACGTGTCGAACCACTCGAGTTCCATGAGGCCGCGCGCCCGGCGGAGTTCATTGGCCCTGTCGAAGATCCTGCGGGCCATGGCCCGGGCGTCGGGCTTTTGGGTCAGTTGGCCGAACGCGACCGCAGGCATGAAGGATGCCAGCCACACTCGCCGGGTCATATCGCGAACTGGGCCGTGATTTTCGGCTTCGGCTGCCCGTCCCGGTAAGGAGTCAGGGTGATGTTGAGATCCATTTCGGTGACCTTTTCGAGCAGGCGAACCACGAGCCGCTGCGACTTGACCGGTGCCTGCGGTGGAGCTACTTTGATGGACGCGAGATCGAAGACCGCGTGGCGGGGCGAGCGGATTTCGGCTGTCAGACTCCAGCCGTTTTTGTGCAGCGTCGCCACCGAGCCATTAACGGTGACTTCCGCGTCGGTCATCATGCTCCAAATCACGTCAACGGGCTGCTCGCTGCGGATGGAGTCATCGATCATGACGGCCTGACGCTGCGCCTTTCCAATTCGCCGCGTCCAGTGCTTCACCCTGGGGCTGGCATG
>JAOAPO010000558.1 GCA_025462945.1 Bryobacterales bacterium | reverse complement strand
AATCCTTTTGACCGATCACGACGTCGGCGGGCGCGTTGTTCGTGGTCGGGATCTTGTTGTAGATCAGGATGCGGTTGTCTTGCGAGTCGGCGATGAAAAGCTTGCCGTTCTGCAGCCAGACTCCCTGGGGTCCACGAAGTGAAGTCGCCGTAGGCGGAACAGCCGTGGCATTGTGGACGAAATCGGGCTGCCCGATGACCACGTTAGCCGGCTGGCCGTTGGCGCGGGGGAGCGAGTTCCAGATGAGAACGCGGTTGTTGTCGGTGTCCGAGATGACCAGGATGTTGCCATCAGTCGCTACGCCGGTCGGGTTCCGCACGCCCGAGGCGCTCAGGTTGCGACTGGTTGTAAAGAAGTCTGGCTGGCCCAGAACCAGACTGGCGGTGCCGCGGCAGGCACCACAAGTGCTGCCCGGGATATCCGGCTGGTCAGTGGTTCTGGGATAGGTGGAGATGTCGCTGAAGCGAAGGATGCGGTTGTTGTTGGGCGTGGAGCCGAGACGGTTGGAATCGACAACCCAAAGCGTGCCATTCGCGAGCGCAAGACCGGCAGGGGAACCGATGAGCTGGTTCGTGGCGCCGTAGTCGCTAATCGTGAAGTTTTTCTGACCGATGATCAGGCGAGCGGCCTGACCTGTATTGAAGTCTATAGTTTGAGCAGTGGCGCACGCGGCCATAGCTGCTGCGAGCAAAATCGTAGCGCGGAATGACTTCATCTTGAATTAACGGAACCCTCTGGAGTTTGGCGGATTATCATCTGAGTATAGCAAGGCACGTAAAAGGCCGAATGATAACGGGTTGCGCGTCAGAAACCCTTTTCCGGCAGGTGTCAGGGAGCGTACAGATTGGCTGATTTAGCAATGGAAATTTCCCCCTCGGACGTAAAGGCAAAGCTGGACGCCGGAGAACCGCTGCGCCTGATCGATTGTCGAGAGCAGGGCGAATACGATATCTGCCGCATCGAAGGCGCGCGGCTGCTGCCCATGAACTCCATCCCTAAGCATTTGCAGGAGCTGGACGACGATGGCGCGCCGATCGTGGTCTACTGCCACCACGGCGTCAGGAGCCTGTCAGTAGTGGACTGGCTCCGGCGGCAGGGCGTCGAGAATGCTCAGAGTATGTCCGGGGGCATCGACTACTGGAGTATTTCGGTGGATCGCTCCGTGCCGCGCTATTGACTGGTGTTCGTCATGCTGTCTGTGGCGGAGCGGCACAGGTGGGAGAGAGCGACCCACTTTACGCCTAACTGCTGCCGTCGATCTTCGCGCCGGAGAACGCGCCGGCCATCACCGAAAACCGGAATGTCGCCACCGCGCCAAGCCCGGTTTTGAGCCGGTAAAGCATGCCTGCGGCAACGCCATCGTGCTTGCCTAAAAACGCGGCCGTGCCATGGGCGCGATCGCCCCCCAGAACAGAAGCTTTCACGGGGGATTTAGCCCAGAAGTGGATCGCAGTCACATTGCGAAGGATGACGAGCTTGCGGTTTGCGCGCTTCACCTGCGCGGACAATTCGGCGTCGCTGCCATAAGTTCCAAAGCGATCATCCACCTCGCGGAGAGACTTGTAGAAAGACATCCGAAGCATGAGTGCGGCACCGGAGACGCACGGCACCACGATTTCGTCGCCTGTACCCGATGCGGGCGCGAACGGCGGATCGGGCTGACCTGGCGTCGGTAGCGGGCGAGCCTGACGTACAGGCGCTCCGCTTTCGTCGGTTAACAACGGGCAGACCGCGCCCGCATCACTGCGATTCTCGAGGAAGTCGGCGAGCGCGTTCACGGCGTCGCCGGAGATCACGGTATCGTCGTGGAGAAACAGCAAAAAGCTGCCATCGGCTGACCGCGCTCCCACATTCATGGCTTTCGTCAATCCGAAATTCCTCGGCAGCCGAATGAAGCGGACGGCTGGAAACTCCGCCTCAAGCGAGATGCTGGCGTCGGAGGACCCGTTGTCCACAACCAGCACCTGATGACCTGCCCCAAGCGCCGTGAGACTGCGGCGCAACAGCTCAGCTCGGTTGTGCGTCACAACCACCACGGACACGCGGTGCGGCTGGGCTACGTCGGGAATTTCAGGTTCAGGGGTCAAGCCGTCATTCTACTAATGCGTGCTGCTCAATGCGTAATCGAACCGAGCACCACGGGATGGCGCGCTCCCGTGGCCGACGGCAGATTCCCGGGCTTGCGATGCCACGTTCGCCACGCCAGAATCGCGAAGGCAACGGCCTCCTTCGCATCGGGGTCGATACCGAATTCCGCCGTCGTCGTCAGCCTGACGCTCGGCAGGTGTGTCGCCAGCATTTCCATAAACGTTCGGTTGTGGACGCCGCCACCGGCCGCAATCAGCTCTTCCGTGTTCGGAGCGAAGCGCTCGACAGCTGCTGCGATGCTCGCTGCGGTGAAGGCTGTAGCGGTAGCGATCAGGTGGGGCAGGGCCGTGCCGCTTTCGACCAGAGTCGATACGAACTCCGCGCCGTACTGCTCTCGTCCTGCGGATTTCGGCGGCGCGGTGCGGAAGTACCGACCGCGCAGGAGTCTGCTCAGCAGCATCTTGTCCACCGTGCCCGACTTCGCGATGACGCCGCCTTTGTCGTATCCGCGCTTCCCGCTACTGTGCAGGCGAACCAGCTGATCGATGACCATGTTCCCGGGCCCGGTGTCGAAGGCGATCACACCTTCCGGCGGACTGTCGGCCGGCAGAATCGTGACGTTGGCGATCCCTCCGATGTTGAGCGCCACGCGGTTCTTACTGCGGCTGCGAAGAAGCAGGTAATCCACAAACGGGACCAGCGGCGCACCCTGTCCGCCCGCTGCCACGTCGCGCGTCCGGAAATTCGAGACCACAGGGATGCCCAGGCGTTCGGCCAGAACCCCGGCGTCCCCCAGTTGCAGCGTATTCGGCTGTTTGCCACCACCTTCGTGGTAAACGGTCTGGCCGTGGCACCCAACCAGTTCGATTCCCAGATCTGAGCCGAGGCGCCGCACAGCCTTCGCGTACTGCTCCGCCAGTTCGAAATTCAAGCGCGAGATCTGCGCCGTCGTGCACGCGGCATTCGAGAATTCAAGGATGCGCTCTCGAACACCCCGCGCCCAGGGTGTGGTCCCATGCGCAATCGTCTTGACGCTCTTGGCGGTCACATCCACCACCGCGACGTCGATCCCGTCGAGCGAGGTGCCGCTCATGATGCCTGCTACGCGCACGTCAGGCCAGCTCCCTCTGCAAATCTTCGAGGAACCGCAACGCTTCCACCGGGCGCATGTCGTCGATCTTTAGCGACCGGATCTTCTGCTTGATCTCATCGGTTCCCGGCTCAAACAAGCGGATCTGGATGGGCGAATCGTCTGCCCTCGGAGCCAGTTCCTCCACCGCGCGGCGTTCCGTCCTCTCATGCAGCTTCAGGACCTCCCGCGCTCGCTCGATCACCGGACCTGGCAAACCAGCCAGTCGAGCTACTTCAATACCGTAGCTGCGATCCGCCTTGCCCGGCTCCACCTTGTGCAGGAAGATGATCTTGTCGCCAGCCTCCTTCACGGCCACCTGCAGGTTCCGGATGCCTTCCATTTGCCCCGCGAGTTCCGTCAGTTCGTGATAGTGGGTCGCAAACAGCGTCTTCGCGCCCGTCCGCGTCGCCACATGTTCCACAACAGCCCAGGCCAGAGCCAGACCGTCATAGGTCGCGGTCCCCCGGCCAATCTCATCCAGAATCAGAAAGCTGTTCGGCGTGGCGGTGTTCAGAATAACGGCGGTCTCTGTCATCTCGACCATGAAGGTTGAGCGGCCGCGTGCCAGGTTATCCGACGCGCCAATTCTTGTAAAAACACGGTCAATCATTGGCAGCAGCACCGATTCGGCCGGCACCCACGACCCCATCTGCGCCAGGATCCCGATCAACGCCGCCTGCCGAAGGTAGGTACTCTTGCCGCCCATATTCGGACCCGTGATCAGTGCGATACGGTCGCTGCCGCTGTTCAGATAGAGATCGTTCGGCGTAAATCGGCTGGCCTCTTCGCTCTGGATGCGCTCAATCACCGGATGCCGTCCCGCGACGATTCGCATCTCGCCCGAAGCCGAAAACTGCGGCCGCGCGTAGCGGTTTTCCGCCGCCACCTG
>JAOAPO010000550.1 GCA_025462945.1 Bryobacterales bacterium | reverse complement strand
ATGAACGAACATTTCCAGTTCGCAGCCGGTCTGTTCGTGAATCGTCCGAATTTCAGGAATCGAAAGCTCGCGGGCGAGTGTAACCCGGTGCACACCAAGCGATTGCGCGAACCGAACCCCGGCTGAGTCTGTTACCGATATCTGGGTGCTGGCGTGGAGTTCGAGCTTCGGCGCGATCTGCCTCGCGAGCTTCAGAATGGCGACGTCCTGCACAATCAGCGCGTCGACACCAGACGCAGCCACCGCTGCAATCACATCGGCCGCTGCCTGGAGTTCGTGCTCGAAGATCAATGTATTAAAAGTCAGGTAGCCGCGAACGCCGCGCGCGTGCAGCGTGCGCATGACTTCGGGCAGTTCCGCGACGTCAAAGCCGACCTTCGCGCGCGCCGTGAAGTGCTTCAGGCCGAAGTAAACCGCATCCGCGCCCGCTTCGACAGCAGCATGCAGCTGTGGCCAGTAACCGGCCGGACTCATGATTTCGGGTTTACGCAGACCTTGGAGCACTACCTCCAGCGTAGCGCGGTCTTAAACTGCGCCCTTTTTCATTTCTTCCACCAGATGCTCGCAGGCCCTCATCGAGAGCGCGAGGATGGTCATGGTCGGGTTCTGCCAGCCGCAGGTCACGAAGCTCGAGCCGTCCACGACGACCAGGTTTTTGATGTCGTGGCTCTGGGACCACTTGTTCAGAACGCTGGTTTTGGGATTATCGCCCATACGCGCAGTGCCGACTTCGTGAATGCTGTACCCAGGCGGGTAGAACTTATCGGTTTTGGAAACGATCTCCCAGCCAGCGGTTTTGAAGATCTCCTCGATGGAATCGGCGGAGTCCTTCGCCATGTTCAGCTCGTTGTCGCTGTCTTTCACGTCGATGTGCAGGGTCGGTATGCCCCAGGCATCGAGGATGTTCTTGTTGATGCTGACCTTGTTCTCGAAGCGCGCCACCCGCTCGCCGTAGATGCTGCCGGTAACGCACGATCCGGCGTAGTGGTCGAGTTTGGCCTGCAGTTCGTCGCCGTAAGCTGCAAAGTGGTTGGGCTGCGCACTGCCGCCGCTGCCGATGTTGACGCAATAGCCTTTGATGAAATTGCGCTTGTCGGCTTTCGTGAGATTGCGGAAGCGCGGCAGGAACGCCGAGCCGCCCATCAGACCCTGGCCCGCTTTACCATCCTGGGCTTCGGGTACCGAGGCGACGACCGACACACCGTAAATCTGGTCATGCAGCCAGTGACCGAGTTGGCCGGACGAGTTGGCGAGGCCCGAATTCATGAGCAGGCGCGTGCTCTCCAGTGTCCCCGCGGCCAGAATCACAACCTTGGCCTTGACATGCATCTCGCGCTTCGAGTGCCGATCGATGAAGTGCGTACCGTTTGCCTTGCCGGTGGCCTTATCGACCGTAATTTCGCGGACTATGGCGTTGGCGACCAGATCGAGCTTGCCCGTTGCGATCGCTTCGGGGATCAACAGGTTGATCGAACTCGCGAGACCACCCTGCCCCTGGGAGGAACGCATTTTGGAAACGCCGATATTCTGCTTTTTGCAGATGTCCGTGAAGGTCTGGATGGTCTTGCTGTCGGGAGGATAGGTCTGCTCGATGAAGTTGCCGTCCGGGAACTGAGGCCAGCCTTCTTTTCGGCCCGTCACGCGGAAGATGGCTTCGACCCGCGAGTAGAAAGGTGCCAGATCGGCGAGGCTGATGGGCCAGTTTTCGCCCCCGCCATCGATTTCCGCAGCCTTGAATTCCAGATCGCTGAGGCGGAACGATTGCCGGGCCCAGAAGAGCGACCGGCCGCCCAGCAAACGAACGCGCACCCAGTTATAGGGCTTCGCCGGGTCGTGCGTGTAGGGATTCTCCTTTTCGTCCACCCATTGATTGGCGTTGAATTCGTTGGCCTGGAAGACATGTTCCAGAGCGCCCGGCTTCCCGAAGCCGCGATAGGGGAGATCCTGCACCGCCTTGTTCGTGCGGTCTTTGGCGTAATCAGCCTGCGGACCGGCATTCAGCATGAGGCAGGAGAGTCCCTGTTTCGTGAGGATGTTCGCTGCCATGCCGCCGGAATGGCCCGAGCCCACAATAAGTACGTCGTATTCTTTGGTTGCCACTGATGTTTTCCTTGGTATTCGCGTCGGGGCAGAGACCGGTTAGACCGGGTCGATCGGGTTCCAGTAGAGTCCGCCACCGGCGCCGCCTCGGCGACCGGAACTGGCACTCGCAGCAGCTGCCGCCGGCGAGTTGCGCGTGGCTGTGCGAAGATCCTGGTGAACCTGATAGACGAAACGCTTCATCGGGTCTTTGGGCAGGTCGTAGACCCAGGGCACGGGCGTCAGCAGAGGCTTCAGAATGGCGTCTGCCTGCTTGTTGTCCAGATCTGCGAAGGCTTTGTTGAACTGGCGGCGCGCCTGCGCATTCAGGCCATCGAGACCACTGCGATACAGCGTCTGGCGCTCGGCTGGAGAAACGCCAATGAGGTAGTCGAGGAATTCCGGAGCGTCCGTGTCGACGGCTCCGACGTTCCCCTTGAGCGGGGGAACGAAGATCGCCCCCAGCTTCTTCAAGGTCGCAAACTGCGGAACAGTGAAGAAGCGCCTGCCGCCTTCCGCCACTTCACTTGCGGAGGTAAGCGGAATCTGCTGGACTTCGGTGGCTCCGCCTCTGCCCCCTCCAGCGCGTCCTTGGCCTCGACCAACTGGGGCCGGAACTGGTACCGCCGGAGTGGCAGGCTGTTGTGCAACCAGCGCGGAGGCAGCCGGGGTGGCGGCCAAAGCGCGTATAAATCCACGACGTTTCATCTCAAATAACGCTATCAGGCGCGCTGGTCCGGGTCAACTAATCCAGCAGTGTGAGGCTCTTTCGGGAGCGTTTCAAGCGGGTGCCATTCATGCTCGAGCATCGCGAAGACATGGAGGTCGACCCAATGGTCGTAGAGCCATTCCGCCTCGCGCAGCAGACCTTCATCGGAAAAACCGAGTCGGCGGGGGATAGCGATGCTTCGAGCGTTGCCCGTCGCGCAGCGAATCTCAACGCGGTGGAGCTTGTAGGTATCAAACGCCTCCGTGACGACCACCCGACAGGCCTGCGTCATGATGCCGAGCCCCTGAAAGCCCGCCGCCAGCCAGTAGCCGATGCTGCTGTTGCGGTGGCGCGGGTCGATGGTATGCAGGCTGATTGCGCCACAAAGCTGGCCGGACGCCCGAATGCAGGCGGTAAAGGAACTCCCGTTGTGGTTCTCCCATTCACGCTCGAGAAGATACTGGCGCATTTCGTGCATCGAGTAGTTCGTATCGAGCCAGGGCAGCCACTCGCGAAGGCGCTGGCGGTTGGCTTCGATCAGAGGGTACATCTCGCCGGCATCGCCCTGGGTTACAGGATGAAGTTCAATTCCAGCAGCGACCGGGATTATGCGCGACGTATCTTTTGCGGTTGGCTCCACGCACCACCTCCGAGACGGATTCGCACGTCGACGTCGTCGGCGAGGGCCTGTTCGAGCAGGCGATTGGCTTGCCAGATCCCGTCCCCCAGAAAGCTGATGGTGTGGGCGGGTAAGGTGTGACCGCCAACGTCGAGCGCAATGTCGGTACTGCCGAGCGCCGTTACCGTGGAACGGAAGTAGATGACCAGAGTGCCTTCACGTCCCAGAGTGATGCGGCGGTCCGATGAGGGCTGGTGCTCGATGCTGCAGAGTTCGGGCGCGGGGAAGTTTTCTGTGGACGGCTCGGGCCCGGCGGCACCGTCAGGATCGGCCACGATGAATTCAGCCGTGTTGCTGCGGGCACTACCTGCGGTACGAACCGTAACGTGATGACGACCAGGCTTCAGGCCCACCGGACGCAGGCAGTTGGCCTGCCACGCACCGGGGCCGTTCGGCGCGGCGAGAATTGCCGGAACGCCGAAGCCATCCACCTCAATGCGCATGTCCTCAGCCGCGATCGCGGGCTCAGCGGACTTGAAGAAACAGCAGATGTACTCGTCTTTGAACTGGTGGAAACGCGGTAAGTAGGTCCGGCTGTTGACGGCCGAGACCAGTAAGGGTGCCGGACCAGGAGAGGAAGGTACGGGCCGCCAGTGGCGATGACAGATCACGGATGCACGCTGGCTCGTCACGTCGAGAAGGTAGACCTGCGCGAAGCCGGCGGAACGGCACATAGAAATGAGACATTCAGGGGAGGGTCCGCACCAGTTGTCGATCTGCCCGCCGAGTTCCGCGCGCTCGTAGAACTCCATAACGGCGGGGATGGCGCGGGCTTCCGAGGCGATCACAAACGATTCGATGAGGGCGATGTCAGTGGTGAGTTCGAGAACGCGCTCCAGTCCCAGCAGAGGGTGGCGCAGGTGGTAGAGCACGCCGAAGAACAGGACGATGTCGAAGGTACCCAGCTTCGCCGAGCTGAGCTCGGCCACGTCGAGCGTGAGGTATTCCACCTGGGAGTTGAGCAGCGCTTTGGCTTCGAGGAAGGTGTCCAGTTCCACGCAGTCCACCGCGACGACGGAAGCACCGCGGCGTTCACATTCGAAGCTGAACCAGCCGTCCCAGGCACCGATGTCGAGAACGCGTTTGCCGGTGAGATCGTCAGGCAAACCGAACATCGCGAGGCGTCCCCGGAGGTGTTCGATGGATTGCAGACCGGGGAGAACGCTGCCGTCCCGCAGTTCGATGGAGTGATAGCGGAGACGAGACTGGACGCTTTCGGCCATGCCGCGGATCTTCTCGTCAAACGCTGCATCGCCAGCCGCGACCCGGACCTCGCTCATCGGCTTCAGTTTACGGCATGGGAACATCCGGACCCTCGGGTTCGTATGGGGTGTCATGAGGCTTGCGCGAGAGTCCGCTGAATGGGCGGCACAGATTCTGGTCCTGATCTTTGCGACCACGGCGGTGGCGATGCCGTGCGTGATCCCGAGCGGGTCAATGGAAGGAACGCTGATGACGGGCGATCACGTGATTGTGGACCGGCTGGCGTATGCGCCGCATGGCAAGGCAGCCGGCAAGGCACTGCCGTATGAGGAGGTGCAGCGCGGCGACATCGTCGTGTTTCGATATCCGCTGGACATCCGGCAGAACTACGTGAAGAAGAGGGTGATCGGTACGCCCGGCGACCGGGTTCGGATGGAGAACGGGGCCGTGATTCGCAACGGGGTGCGCGTGAATGAGCCTTATGTCCAGCATCTTCCGGTGCCTTACAGCTACTACCGGGATAACTTCCCGTTGGGTGACCCGGCGGCGCTGGTGCCGCGGGCTGCGGCAATGGTGCGGGAATATGCGTCGAGCGGTCAGTTAGTGGTGCCGGACGACCAGTATTTTGTAACGGGCGATAACCGGGATAACTCGGAGGATAGTCGCTATTGGGGGCTGGTGCCGAGGGAGAACATCATCGGAAAGCCACTGGTCGTGTTCTGGTCTTTTGATGCGCCCACTGAGGATTTGATCGATTTCAGCATGGCGCACAACGTGGATGTGGCTCTGCATTTCTTCTCGGAAACGCGGTGGGATCGAACGTTCAAGCTGATTCGCCCTTAGGCGGGAAGAAGG
>JAOAPO010000538.1 GCA_025462945.1 Bryobacterales bacterium | reverse complement strand
CCATCGCGGGACGTCTCGGCATCGATCTGAAGCTCGATGAGTTCGACCGGATCTCACGCAGGACGCCCTGCATCGCCAACATCAAGCCGTCTGGCGAATTCCTGATGGAGGACCTGTTCGAGGCAGGCGGTGTTGGGGCCGTAATGAACCGCATCCTGCCGCTGCTGCATCGGGATTGCATCACGGTGAACGGTAAGACGACCGGGGAGAACGTGGAAGGCGTGAAGTGCTGGAACAACGACGTCATCCGCGAAGTAGAAAACCCGCTGTCGCCTGAAGGCGGCACGGTGGTGCTTGGCGGCAACCTGTGCCCGCGGGGCGCGGTCATCAAGCACACGGCAGCGTCACCGCATCTGCTGCAGCATCGGGGTAAGGCGTTCGTGTTCGAGACGTACAAACAGATGCACGAGATCATCGATTCGCCGGACCTGCCCGTTGATCGCGACACCATCCTGGTCATGAAAAGTTGCGGACCCAAGGGCGCGCCGGGCTTCCCGGAGTGGGGCCAGATCCCGATGCCTCGCGTGCTTCTGGACCAGGGCGTTGACGACATCGTTCGCATCAGCGATGCCCGCATGAGCGGCACCAGCTTCGGCACCGTGGTGTTGCACGTCGCGCCCGAATCAGCGGTGAAGGGTCCGCTGGCGGCAGTGCAGACGGGCGACGAAGTGGAACTCGATACGGCGGGACGCAAGCTAACGCTGCATTTGCCGGACAAGGAGATCGCGCGCCGGCTGGCCGCCCTGCCCGACGCTGCGCCGCACTACGACCGAGGCTACGGCTGGATGTTCCTGCAGCACGTAAACCAGGCCGACGAAGGCTGCGACTTCGATTTTCTGCGAAAGAAGTGATCTCACATCGCGCGGCACCGCGCCTCGAATATCGCTGTAAGCTCAGGCTTGGTACAGATGCCGGAAGCGACCGAAAGTACCACGGTCACCAGTTCGTCTTCGTCGAACAACGGTTCCCACCCGTTCATCAGCAGAAACGTGATGGCAGCGTTGGCGCCTGTGCGCTTATTGCCGTCAATGAAGGCATGATTCTGGCATAAGTGGAAGAGGTAAGCAGCCGCGATGGCGGGAATGGAGTGGTGAAGAAATTCCGTCGAACGTTACCTGCGGAGTTGCGACAGCTGATTCGAGTGCGCCCGGATCGCGGAGCCCAAAAGCGCCTCCGTATTCCTCAATCTGCTGGCGGTGCATCTCCAGTACTTCGTCCAGCGTGAGAAACAGAGGGTCCAGCCGGTTGTCACTCTGCAAGTTTCTGGAAAGCCTTACCGTATTTCTTATGCGCAAGCTCTTGCGCAGCATTGAACCGATCGCGCCGTTCGGAAGGCGTTGCGGCCGAGATGATGAGCTGCTTCCCGTCTGTGGTTACTTCAAGAGGGGTTTCGGGATCAATGTTGAGCAGATCCAGGATGGGACGGTCGATGACCAGCGCAAGACTGTTGCCGTGGCGGGTAAGCTTCTTGATCATAGGCGGGGCCGTATATCCAATGTATCACCGGATTCACAACTCCCCAACTCTACTGCTGTTGCTGCTGCTGTTGTTGCTCTTCTTCCAGCGGATCGACCGGCGGCGTGGCAGAGGTCTCCTGCAGTTGCTCGGCTCCCTCATCGTCTACTGCCGGACGGACGTGAACGTCCACGGCGAGGCTCTGTCCTGCGTGGCCCTTATAGACACCCCTGACGGGTGGCACGTCGCCGTAGTCCCGGCCGTAGGCGATCCGGATCTGCTGCGCCTCGACATGCTCCCCTGAGGTCGGATCGAGTCCGACCCAATCCATGCCTGGGATGCAGGCCTGCACCCACGCGTGAGACGCCAGCCCGCCAATGACACGCTCCATCGCAGCACGTTGGTCGTTACCCTGCCTCGGAACAAGATAGCCGGATACGTAACGCGCGGGTACCCCTCGCGAACGCAGCGTCGCCAGCAGGATGTGGGAGAAGTCCTGGCAAACACCCGCCTTGGTCCGCAGACAATCTTCTACCGACGAGTGAACGTGGGTCGCCCCTTGTTGGTAGCGGAAGCCGGCATGGATCAGCGATGAAGCCGTCTGCGCGAAGCCGTGGACCGTGCCATCGCATTCCCTTTCAGCGTCTGCCGCGAGCTTGAGAATCTCGGGAACGAACGGGCAGTAATTCGATGGCGCCAGCCAGTCGAAATGCTCATCAGCGATTTCAGCGTGCTTCGCATCCATCTCCGCCAGTGTGGTGCGAGAGATCGGAGGCGGCGGCACGGGGTGCATCAGAATTACGCCCTCGGTCTCCACGCGCAGTTTGCGATGCTCCGGCAGGATGTGGAACTGGTGAACCCAGTTTCCGTAGTAATCCTGATGCCCAATGGCGCGGGAGTCCGGCGTGGTCGTGATGCGGAACGAGAGACAGCTCTGACTGTCGTCATGACGAGGCCGGAGACGCAGTTCGTTGTAGCTTTCGGAAACAGGACCGTCGTAAGAGAACTGCGTAACGTGGACGAGTTTGTAACGGTTCATTTAGCGGTTCGAAAACGCCTCAGGCGGTCACAGAATAGTACAGATACGTCTGTGCAATGTGAGCACCAATATTGCGGCAGGCAGCCTGCATTTCTTCGAGATAGTCATGCAGACCGGCCGCGAAAATCTCTTCGATGCTGTCGTAGGTAAGGCGCTCGTGGACGCGTCCCGTGAGCCGCTCCGCCTCGTTCGCGTACGAGCCCGGAACAGAGCCGCTGATGGCATACAGCGAGTTCTGGAGAATGCCCAGGTTGAACCGCACTGAGCGCGGATGGCGCTGATCGAGCAACAGCAGTTCGGCCACGCGCATCGGTTCGATGTGCATGTTCTGCCGCTTGTAAAATTCGTAGGCTGCCACCGACTTAAGCACCGCGACCCACGCATGGCTGCGAGCTTCGTTGAGGATGGCGGGGCCTTCCACCAGCTGGTGGTAGTGGACATCGAGGATGCGCGCCGTCATCTCTGCGCGCTCGATGGCCGAGCCAGCCTGCAGAAAGTGCCAGCCGTCGTCGCGCGCGAGAGTCGCTTCGCAAACGCCATGGAACCGGTGCCCCCCGCGCTTCACGGCATCGCAGAAGCGCGAAAGGCCTTCACCTTCGTCACGCAGCTTGTTGATCTTGTGATAAAGACCGTTGATGTCTTCCCACAGTTCGCGCGAGATGCGATCACGGATCGTTCGGGCGTTCTCGCGAGCCAGAATGATGCACTGCGCGATCGAGTTCGGATTGTCCGCGGAGTAGCCCAGATAATCGAAAGCCGTCTGAGCATTCGCCTCTTCAAAGCGCTGGTAGAAACGAGTCCGCTCGCCCGTTATCGCGATCAGCGGATCCCAGCGAAGCTTGTAGGTATCCGGCGGCTGCTCCAGCAGCATGTGATAGTTGACGTCGAGGATTCGAGCCGTGTTGTCGGCCCGTTCCATATAGCGCCCGATCCAGAACAGCGAATCGGCAATGCGCGAAAGCATCATATTTCGTTGCCCCGAAGCACCCACGTGTCCTTCGAACCGCCGCCCTGCGATGAGTTCACAACGAGCGAACCTTTTTGCAGGGCCACGCGCGTCAGGCCACCGGGTACGATCGTCACCTTCTCGCCGTCGTAAAGGCAATAGGGGCGCAGGTCGACATGCCGGGGGGACATGGTGCCGCTGGCTGCATCGAAAGACGGGCAGCGCGACAGTGGAATAACGGGTTGAGCAATGTAATTCCGGGGATCCGCAATCAGTCTGTCGCGGAACTCCTCAATGGTCTTCTTGTCCGCCGACGGGCCCATCAGCATGCCGTAGCCACCCGATTCACCGACTGCCTTCACAACAAGTTCCGGCAGGTGTTCCAGGACATACTTCAATTGAACAGGGTCGGAGCAGAGAAACGTCTCAGCGTTCCGCAGGACGGGCTCTTCGCCCAGATAGTAGCGAATGAACTCGGGCACGTAGGCGTAGATTGCCTTATCGTCGGCGACACCGGTGCCCACCGCGTTCGCCAGCGCGATGTTGCCGGCCCGGTACGCGTTCATCAGGCCAGGCACGCCAACCAGAGAATCAGCGCGGAAGGCCAGAGGATCGAGGAAGTCATCGTCCACCCGCCGGTAGATCACATCCACTCGCGTGAGGCCATGGATCGTCTTCATGTAGACGACATCGTCGACAACGACGAGATCGCGACCTTCCACAAGCTCGATACCCATCTCCTGGGCAAGGAAGCAGTGCTCGAAATACGCGCTGTTATACAACCCCGGTGTGAGAAGAACGATGACGGGTCGCTCTCCAGTCCGCGGTGAAAGACTGCGGAGTATTTGGACGAGTTCGGCCGGATAGTGATCGACTGGCAAAACTTCTGAACTTTCGAAGGCCCGCGCGAACGTACGACGCATCACCAGCCGGTTTTCCAGCACGTACGAGATGCCGCTGGGAGACCTTACGTTGTCTTCCAGAACCAGATATTCGCCGGTCCGGGAGTCGCGAACAAGGTCGATTCCGGCGATGTGAACGTAGATGTCCCGCGAAACCGACAGGTTCATCATCTCGCGCCGGAAGTGCTTGCAGGACTGCACGAGAGACCGCGGAATGATCTTGTCTCTGAGAATGCGCTGCTTGCCGTAGATGTCCTGCAGATAGAGATTCAGCGCCATTACGCGCTGAGCGAGGCCGCGTTCGATGACGTTCCATTCGTTGCGCGGGATGATGCGCGGGACCAGATCGAACGGGAACAGGCGTTCGGTCCCGCGGCCGTCGCTGTAGACGGTGAACGTAATCCCCTGAACCAGGTACGAGAGGTCGGCCAGTTGGCGACGCTCTTCGAAGACATCGAGCGGCATGCCCGCGAGGATGTCGTGCATAGCTACACATTCCGGTCGGGGGAGTCCATCCGGACCGATGATTTCGTCGTAGAACGTGCCTGGATCGTAGCCTTCGAACAAAGATCGTATTCCGGCCGCAGCCGCAATGGCGCTGGACAAGCGAGCCTCCTCCCACACATGACCCTCTCGGGCGCTCTGTGCGCGTTATCTATCTAAAGACCGTCGGTCGAGCAGACGAGGATCGTTCCGGTCACGCAAAAGGTAATTGTAACGGAAAGGGTACCGTCTGCGCCGTTTCTGTGCGATTCAGGAACGAAGTGGCATCATTAGGCGATGCGGATTGGGATCGATGCCGGGGGTACCTTCACCGATTTCGTGGTGGTTCGCGACAGCGGCGCAATGGAGTCGTTCAAGCTGCCGTCCAATCCACAGAACCCGGCCAGCGTCATCCTTGAAGGGATTCAGCGGATCGGGGGAAATAAGGGCGACGTTGTTCACGGGTCGACGGTGGCGACGAACGCGCTGCTGGAGCGGAAAGGGGCTCGAACCGCCTTCGTCACCACGGCCGGTTTCGAGGAACTGCTGGCCATCGGGCGGCAGAACCGGCCGGAACTCTACAATCTGACGCCGGTTCTGCCCCGTCCACTGGTAACGCGTGATATGTGTTTCGGCGCGGACGAGCGCATCCTCTTCGATGGCTCCATCGAGCGTCCGCTCATTCCAGGCGAACTGCGAAGCAGACTGGCGGCCTGCGGAGCGGAAGCCATCGCCATTTGTCTGCTGCACTCCTGCCAGAACGATACGCACGAGCGCGAGCTGCTGGAAGCGCTGTCGGGGCTGGGTTATGTGTACGCCTCCTGTGACGTTTCGCCGGAGTTTCGCGAGTTCGAGCGCGCCAGCACCACCGTCATCAACGCCTACGTCGGGCCCCTGATGGATCGCTACCTGGGTGAGTTGGCGCGAGGGTGTCCCTGGCCCGTGGCAGTGATGCAGTCGAATGGCGGCCTGCTGACGGCGTCGGAAGCTCGTAGTCAGGCTGTCCGCACCATCCTTTCGGGGCCTGCGGGCGGCATTGTGGGGGCGGTGGAGATCGCTCGGCAGTCGGGCTATGGCGACGTTCTGACGTTTGACATGGGGGGCACTTCCACCGACGTAGCTCTGGCCGGCGCGAAACCACGACTGACGACGGAAGCGCGCGTGGATGGCTTTCCCGTCCGGGTGCCAATGCTCGATATCAACACTGTGGGAGCTGGCGGAGGCTCGATTGCCTGGGTCGATCCGGGCGGCAGTCTGCAGGTCGGGCCGCAGAGCGCTGGAGCCGTTCCCGGCCCGGCATGCTACGGCACTGGAGAAGCGGCGACCGTCACCGATGCGCATGTAGTGTTGGGCCGCATCGCGCCGGAGCAACTGGTGGGCGGCGAAATGAAGCTCGACACGGCACGCGCATTGGCGGCGGTGACTCGTATCGGAGCCGCCATCGGGCTGCATCCGGTGGCTGCCGCTGCGGCGATCGTCCGGGTGGCAAATTCCAACATGGAGCGCGCGATCCGCGCCGTCAGCATCGAACGAGGCGAAGACCCTCGCGAGTTCCCGCTGGTTGCATTTGGGGGCTGTGGCGGGCTGCACGCTTGCGAGATCGCGGAGGAATTGGGCGTTCGAACGGTGATTGTCCCTCGATTGGCAGGCGCGCTTTCGGCGCTCGGGATGTTGCTGGCCGATCGGGTCCGGGATTACTCGCTGAGTGTTCCGGGCGCGACGAAATTTGAGAAGGCTTTCCGAACGCTGGAGCAAAAGGCCCGAAAGGACCTGCGGGGTGCGAAGCTGGAGCGGAGCGCCGATGTTCGATATGCCGGTCAGAGCTACGAACTGACCGTGCCGTGGGGCGAGGATTTCCACGCGGCGCACCATCGGGCATATGGGTATTCTGATCCGGGCCGCCCAACAGAAATCGTGACTTTGCGCGTGCGAGCCGTTAATGAGGTGAAGAGGCCCGGGTTGGATGCTGCTGCAGAGCGGAGTTCAGTGCCGTCCATGCGCCGCGTTTGGCTGAGCGGGGCCTGGCGCAATATCAAATGCGGTCCGAGGAGCGCCTTCCGGGGGCGCGCAGCCGCAGGACCGGCGGTGATCGTTGACTATGGCTCGACGACGCTGATGCCCGCAGGCTGGCGTATCCAGACTGACAAGACGGGCAGCTTGCTGCTTACGCGCTAGCGGCCTTCCACCGACTGCGAGGGACCAGCAGTGGTGGCCGACAGTAGCGTCGGCTTTGTTTCCAGCAGGATATCCCGCACCGCAGCGCGGTCTTCTGGAGTCAGATGCTTGAACGGAGTCGTGTCGTCCTGGCCATCCAGAACCTGAGTGATGCGGGTTCTAAGCCGGTTCAGCACGATCTCGGGCAGCGCGTCAAATTGTTCCGAGTAGATCAGATAGCTAAGCGGGTACTTGAACAAGCGCTTTTTCAAATCGAAATCGCGCAGTGACCGCCCTTTAGAATCTCGGATTCCCTGCTTTTCAAACTCCTCGCGAAACCCGGAAGTGCCAGTTATGGGGGCCGTGATCTTCGCTTCCTCGGAGTAGAGCATGTACTGCAGAAGCTCTTCGACAGCGGCGTTGATTCGGTGTTCTGTGGATTCGCGGATACCGGCGGGCTCGCCGAGCGATTTATTGATCGCGTCGTTTTCCCAGGTTGCAATCCGCGCTTCCCAGCCCACGCGAATCATCAGATTGTCCATTTGAGTCTGATGTTCGAGGGCCATCAGGGCCACGATATCGCTGTGTGGCGAGAGGTATGCACCCGTATCGAAGAAGCGTGACAGGTCAGTAACGTTGCGGGTACCTTCAGAAATCGGCAAGCGCTCGTCTTCCATGGGATTCCGCACGATGGCGTTGCCCATGTGTTCCTGATTGCCCGTGTTGCCGGTGACGTACCACCCCCCCCAGCGTTCTTTCAAAGCGCTGCGGTGATCCGTAACGGTACCGCCAGCGCTCGCCACGGGCATACCGCTCCGGTCCGGTGTGATGGAGCGGACCACCAGGCCCGGCACGCCCATTGTGGCTCCGGACTGATGGCACTGCAGGCAGATGTCGCGACGGTCGAAGTGAGGGCGTGAGGCTCGTTCCTGGTCAAGGGTGTAAAAAATCGTACCCTGTTTGGGGTCCTGCACGGCAAACTCAAGAACTTCGGCCGTACGTACGAAACCGACGCTCACCTTGTCATTGAAGTAGAGGGCGCGCGGCATGCGGGGCCCGATGCGGGGCGCCTGGAAGCTCGTTTTCGAGAAAACGAGCACCTGTGAGCTGATCGGCACTTCCAGTTCTTTCAGGACAGAGCGAAGGTACCCGAACTCGTCTTCATATTTGAGCTTGAGCGCACCCGAGTCGAGGCGCTGCTGGAGGCGGGAGATGGGGTCCGCGACGGGACCTTTACTGTAGAGGATCGCCTCGGAATCCACCGGAAGTACATAGGAACCGCTGAGTCCGGCGAGCGCGACGGCCCCGGCGAGCGGTACAAGGGCCGCTAACGTGGCGACTGTTCTAGACTGCATGGCACTCCTCGGTTTCACAGAACGATTTACCCACTAGAGATTCGATGGTTGTACCGGCAAAAGCGACTTCAACTGTTTGCATCGCATCGTCAATCTTCCGATGCAGAGGACATAGGTTGGTCCCGTGAGCAGCCAGCCCGAGAGGACAGGTTTTGATCCGCTTGAGCGGGTCGACCGCGGAGACGACTTCGAGAACCGTCAACCCTGAAGCTCGCGCGGTGGGGTGGAAACCGCCCCCGCGACCCCGCTGTCCGGTGATCAGACCGGCTTTGGCCAGTGAATTCAGGATCTTGGAAAGGTAATCGAGGGGGACGTGAGCGTCCGCAGCGAGTTCCTGCGTGGTGCGCGACTGGCCGCCGCTGGTTGCCAGCGAAACCATGGCGCGGAGAGCGTACTCAGCTGTTTGCGAGAGCATCTAAATTGATCATACGATATCTGGATAACCTTATCCAGATAATTTTGGCCTGAACTGGTAGACTGCATTTTGCGGAGCGAACGGCAAATCACAGATTGGCTGAGGAGCCGGACGGTTATCCCTCGAGGCGCGCAACTCGTGTTGGGCATCGGCGACGATTGCGCAATCTACAGGCCGCGCGGATCTAAAGAAGATCTGCTTTTCACCACGGATCTGTTCCTCGAAGACGTACATTTCAGGCGGTCCACGCACGGTGCGAAGGATGCTGGCCGGGTGGCTATGTGCCGGAGCCTGAGTGATATAGCCGCCATGGGTGGGGAGCCGCGATTCGCTCTGGTGTCCCTCAGTGTACCTGGGTGGGCGGACGACCGATGGGTTCGTTCTTTCTTCGAGTCGCTGACATCGGCTGCCAGCGCTGCCGGAGCTGTGCTGGCCGGCGGCGACCTTGCGACCAGTGAAAAGCTGGCGTGCGACGTCACAGTCTGCGGAGCGGTTCCGCGGGGCAGTGCCTTACGGCGGGATGGCGCGCGTCCCGGCCACGCGATCTACGTTTCCGGCGCGTTGGGCGGCTCCGCGTTAGGTCTGCAAACAGGGGCGGGCAGGGCCTGGAAGCGGCATGTGAACCCGGAACCCCGGCTCGCGCTGGGCCGGTACCTCCGCTCGAAGGCGGGCGCATCGGCAGCGATGGACATCAGCGACGGGCTCTCACTGGATCTTCAGCGTCTGTGCCTCGCGTCCGGGGTTGCCGCTGACATTACCGATCCGCCCGTGTTCCTCGGGGCATCACCCGAGCAGGCGCTGCATGGCGGCGAAGAGTACGAGTTGGTATTCACCGTACCCGCCGAAGCGCGAATCCCCAAACACTACCAGGGTCTGGCGCTGACCCGAATCGGCCAGATCACGGATGGTCCGGCGGGTCTGATCCGCCATAATGGCAAGACGCTGGCAGCGCGCGGCCATGATCACTTTCAGGACTCCTGTCAGAGGATGTAATATGCCCGTCGAAATCAAGAAAATACTCTGGGGTGGCTGGCCGAATTGCTACCTCGTCTCGAATGGCGAAGTTGAGCTGATCGTCACCAGCGACGTGGGTCCACGTATCGTGAGCTACCGTTTCGTCACGGGCGGTAATATTTTCAAGGTCTACGAGAACGATCTCGGTAAGTCTGGCGAGTCCACGTGGCAATTTCGCGGCGGCCACCGGCTGTGGATCGCGCCCGAAGTGCCATCCCTCACTCATGCGGCCGACAATTGGCCCGTTGAAGTGAGCGTTCACGACACTCAGCTGACGCTGACCTCGCCGGTTGAGCCGAACACGGGACTTCAGAAGCAGATAACCATCCGCATGGACGAGGCGGGCAGCGGCGTGGAAGTGACGCACCGGATTGAAAATCGGCGCGATACCCCGTTTAAGTTCGCGATTTGGGCACTGACCGTGATGGCGACCGAGGGTGTCGCCGTGACGGGTTTTCCGCCTCGGGGGCGACACGAAGACGTTCTTGCACCGACCAATCCGCTGATCATGTGGGCGTTCACAGACCTGAGCGACCCGCGGTGGACGATGCTGGAAAAATATCTCATCCTGCGGCAGGATCCGGCCATTTCACTGCCCACCAAGTTAGGGCATTTCAATCCAAAAACATGGGGCGCATACTTCCTGAATGGCGACATGTTCCTCAAAAGGTACGATGCCGACCCAAGCAGGGCCTATACGGATTTAGGATGTTCGTACGAAACGTTCACACGTTCCGAAATGCTGGAAATCGAGACCCTTGGGCCCCTGGAAAACGTAGCACCTGGCCACGCGATTGCTCAGATCGAGCTTTGGTCGCTACATAAGGCCGCGCCGACGACGTTTACCCAAAGTGAACTGGATCACATTTTGCAGCCCATACTGAATGAATGGCTGCGAGGGGCGCGCGCCTGAACGCTCGGAGGAAGCAATGAACGTTACAGTCATCGGTACAGGTTATGTCGGCACGGTCACGGGAGCGTGTCTCGCATATTTGGGTCATCGGGTGTGGTGCGTCGATACGGACCTCTCCAAAATCGAGAAGCTGCGGGCTGGCAAGTCGCCGATCTATGAGCCAGGCCTTGAGGAACTCATTGCGATGGCTCAGGAGCGCGGCGGTCTGGAGTTCGAAACCGATCTGACCGAGCCTGTTCGCCAGAGCGACGTGATCTTTGTTGCTGTGGGCACGCCGCCTCTCCCTTCAGGCGCTTCCAACCTCGCTTATGTTGAAGCGGCGGCGCGATCCATCGGCGCTGCAATGGATTCCAGCCGGTTCCGTGTGGTGGTGAACAAGTCCACCGTGCCCGTGGGCTGCGGCAACCTTGTGGGCGCTTTGGTCCGGGAAGGGTTGTCGGAAGAGGCGAGTCGCTTCGTTACGTTCGGAGTCGCCAGCAACCCGGAGTTTTTGCGCGAAGGGTCGGCAATCCACGATTCGCTGTATCCGGACCGAATTGTCGTGGGTGCCGAGGATTCGGCAACCATGGGCGTTATGCAGGAGCTTTACGCGGGCCTCGCCGCTCAGGAATTCCCTGACCCCTGGTTTGCGCCTCGTCCGATGACGGCGTGCCAGGTGCCGATCGTCGCAACGACGCTGACGAGCGCCGAAATGATCAAGTATTCGGCGAATGCTTTCCTCGCGAACAAAATCGGCTTCGCCAACGAAATCTCGAACATCTGTGAAAAGGTCGGAGCTGACGTTACCGAAGTGATGACGGGCATCGGTCTCGACAGCCGCATCGGTTCGAAGTTCCTCAATGCCGGTATTGGCTGGGGTGGCAGTTGCTTCGGCAAAGACGTGGAATCGCTGCTGCACACTTCTGGCGAGTACGGATACCGCGCCCACTTGCTGGAAGCTTCGATCACGGTCAACAAAGCGCAGCGCCTGGTGGTGATCCAGAAACTGCAGGAGAAGCTGTTTATTCTCAAGGGCCGGACCATCGGTCTGCTGGGACTTTCGTTCAAGCCGAACACGGATGATCTTCGCGATGCGCCGAGCTTGCAGATTGCCGAGAAGCTGATTCAGATGGGCGCGAGGGTTCGCGCCTACGATCCGATCGCGATGGACTCGTGCCGCGAGCAATATCCTGACCTTCGCGTACTCTACTGCAACGACGTTCTGTCGCTGGCCGAGCATGCTGATGCTCTGGTGGTAGTGACCGAGTGGCCCGAGTTCGGGGAACTGAACCTGGCCGAGGTTGCCTCGCGCATGGACCATGCCGTCATGGTGGATGGCCGCAACCTGTTCTCGCCCGAGCGGGCCGCAGCGGCGGGCTTCGATTACACCGGCATTGGCCGGGCGGGATTCCGTGTGAACGGCGTGCGGACCCACCAGCAGTAAGCCGCCAGCAATAATAGTCTTTGATGAACGACGTTATCGCAATCGATGGCCCTGCAGGGGCAGGGAAAAGTACGATTGCGCGCCGAGTTGCCAGTCAGCTTGGCTACACCTATATCGATACCGGCGCGATGTACCGCGCGGTGGCGCTCTGGGCGATCCGGACCGGCATCAAGCCGGACGAGGCTACTCGTCTGGAGCAGCTTGCCGTAGCCGCCGAAATCGGGCTCGATGCACAACAGCGCGTGTTCCTCAACGGCGAGGAAATTACTGAGGCCATCCGTACTCCTGAAGTGTCCGCTCTGGCATCGCGAGTTGCGGCGGTCGGGGGCGTGCGCACCGCGCTGGTACTGAAGCAGAGAGCGATTGCGGCGTCACGCGGTGTGGTGATGGAAGGCCGCGATATCGGCACCGTTGTCTTCCCTGCTGCGCGCGTGAAAATCTTCCTCGATGCTGATCCCGGCGAGCGTGTGCAGCGCCGGGCGACAGAACAGCCTGATGTTCCAACCGAGCAACTGGCGGCTCAGATTGCCGAGCGCGACGCTCGCGATCGGGGGCGCACCGAATCGCCGCTGCTACAGGCTCCGGACGCTGTCTACGTCGATTCGACGGGGTTGACGCTGGAGCAAGTAGAAAAGAAAATCCTCGACATTATCGAAGTCTCGAAAGGAAACACCCCGCAAGTTGAATAATCTGCTGGTGATGAAATTCGGCGGAACCAGCGTTGGTTCCGCCGCACGCATGAAAGCCGCGTGCGACCTGATTGCTTCCCCCGACCGCCCCGTGGTGGCGGTGGTGTCGGCGATGTCAAAGATCACTGATCTGCTGCTGGAGATCACGCGACACGCTGAGGCCGGCGACGAGGCCGGCATGGAGCGCGGACTGGCTCAACTGGAGACCCGCCATCTGGACGCAGCGGCAGAACTGGTGCCCGCGACCGAGCTGGCCAGAGTGCAGGGCGAGGTCACGGTTCTGGTCAGCGGCTTCCGGAGGATCGCCAGCGGGATGCGGATGCTGGCGCACCGGCCGCCGCGCGCGGTGGATGAGGCGATTGCCACCGGTGA
Source organism: Bryobacterales bacterium (assembly GCA_025462945.1). Classification (GTDB taxonomy): domain Bacteria; phylum Acidobacteriota; class Terriglobia; order Bryobacterales; family Bryobacteraceae; genus BOG-234. Next base: position 987 of record JAOAPO010000538.1, on the reverse strand, counting down.
GCGGCTTTCGGCGCTGCTCGTGAGCGAGCACTTGAAGTCTCGCGGGATCGACGCAGAAGCTGTCAACGCCGCCGAAGCCGTGGTGACGGATGCGGTTTACAACAGCGCTTCTCCGCTGATGGATGCGACGCGCGTGAAGGCGCAGGCGCGGCTGCTGCCGATTCTGGAACGCGGCGGCATTCCAATCGTCACGGGCTTCAACGGCGCGACGGCGGACGGACATTGCACAACCCTGGGGCGGGGTGGGTCCGACTTCTCGGCCTCGATTCTGGCGGCGGCTCTGGAAGCGGCGGAGCTCTGGATCTGGACCGATGTGGACGGGATCATGACGGCCGATCCCCGCCTGGTGCCGGACGCAAAGATCCTCGAAGAGATCACTTACAGCGAAGCGGCGGAACTGGCTTACGCGGGCGCCAAGGTGCTGCATCCCCGGACGCTGGCGCCGCTGGTCGAGCGGGGCATTCCGGTGTGGAGCAAGAACAGCTTCTCGCCCGAAAAGCCGGGTACGCGGATTGTACCGGCGTTAGGGGCCGGGAATCCGGGGGCACGCGCTGTGACGTCGATGGCGAATGTGGCGCTGGTGTCGATCGAGCCGGCCAACGCGGTGGTCAGCGGTGTTCACCTGATGGCCCGGTCGCTGGATGCGATGGATCGGGCGGATGTCGAGATTCTGGCTCTATCGAGTTCGAGTTACCGGCAGAGCTTCTGCTTTCTGGTACGTCACGACGAACTGGGTCGCGCGCTGGAATCGATCGACGCCGCTCTGGCGCTCGAGATCACACACGGGTATGTCAAAGAAGTGAACGTCGATCGCGAGGTTGGTTTGCTCGCGGTCGTCGGCGAAGGGATGCGCGGCTTTTCGGGTTTCGCGGGCCGCATCTTCACCGCGATTTCACGGGCGGATGTGAACGTGATGGCGATCGCGCAGGGTTCGAGCGAACTCACGATCTCTGTGGTGGTCCGGCGCGACGGCCTTGAGAAGGCCGT
>JAOAPO010000526.1 GCA_025462945.1 Bryobacterales bacterium | reverse complement strand
CATCAGGTTGGTGGTCTTCAAGGCCATACCCACTATTCACATCGGACACCTGAGGCTCAGGTTTTCCGGTTCTCACACCGGTCCCGGCAACTTCGTCCCCTTCAAGAGCATTGTTCCTCTACTTATTGGTCGAGGGAATCACTTGATAGCCATGGTGAACTTGATCGGGAACATCATCCCGTTTATGCCGATAGGAGTTCTCGCTCCACTTGTTCTTCGATCCATCTCATGGCAGAAGGCGGTCGTTCTCGGAGTCGTCACCGGGCTAACCTTCGAGGTGATGGAGGTTGTCTTCCGTGTGGGCATTTTCGACATTGACGACGTGATTCTGAACACATGCGGCATTTCCTTGGGCTACGGAGCGTTTATAATGTTCAAGCCTCGGGCGCAACCCGCATTGGGGTAAGCTCTTCAGTCCCGAGAAACTGCGATGCGGAATCTGGCCGGCGCGCACGATCCGTAACGGGCGTGAACGGGGATATCTCTGTGGGGGCCGTGGGGGATACAAGCGATACGCCGAGCGTTGACAACAAATATCGCTGGCCAGCAAAGGGCAGTCGATAGGGTGCTCAGTCCGCCGTCTCCTTTTCTGACCTATCGCCCTGCGCTTATGGTGCGGCCCGGCCGTGTTGCTCCGGGCGAAGTGAAAAGCGGTCGGCACCCTGGAGCAGCCAGAACGGAAGGATGAAGCACGGAAGGAACGTATCTTGCTAAACTCCCGTAAATGCGTCCTACTCGATCGGACTGTCGAATGCGCCGCTGCCTTCAGCGCGGCTTCACCTCTATATCGATGGTCCTGGCGTTCGTGACAGCGGCGGCAGCCGAAGCACCTTTTGCGTACAAGGAAGCGATGGTCCCAATGCGCGATGGTGTGCGGCTGCAAACCGTTATCCTGGCTCCCGTGAAGCAGACGAAATCGCTGCCGATCTTGCTGCAGCGCAGGCCCTACGGAGTGCCAGCTAAGGCCTTTGATAAGGTGCCAGCTTCGTTGAAAGAGTTGGCCGACGATGGTTACATCTTCGTCCTGCAGAATCTTCGCGGCCGATTCAAGTCAGAAGGTGTATTCGAATTATCTTCGCAAGCGGACTTGACTAATCCGAAATCAGTGAACGAGACGACCGAGGCCTACGATACGATCGACTGGCTCGTAAAGAACGTTCCTTTGAATAACGGGCGCATCGGGATACTGGGCGTATCTTACGACGGCCTCACTGCCGCAATGACACTGCTGAAGCCTCATCCTGCGCTGAAGGCGCTCAGTGAGCAGGCATCGCCCGCCGACCAATGGATGAATGACGACAATCATCGCTTCGGCGCCCTTCGTCTCAGCTACGCCTTCGAGTATTCGGTGATGGAGCAGTCCGATAAGGAGAAAAACGTCCACTTTGAGTTTTCCGTTCAGGACACGTACCAGTGGTATTTGGATGTCGGACCGCTATCGAATCTAAATGACCGGTACCTTCATGACTCGGTGCCTTATTGGAACTCGGTGATATCGCACCCCGACTACGATGACTTCAACAAGAAGGAGGCCTCGGTTCGCCAGTTGCACGACTCGCCCGTCCCCAACCTTAACGTCGCTTGCTTCTGGGATCAGGAAGACCCTTGGGGCCCCTGGCAGATATTCCGGCACTCCGCCGAAAGCGACCCCAATCATAATAATTTCATGGTTGCAGGGCCTTGGTCTCACGGCCAATGGCAGGAGGAAAAAGCAGAGCGCATCGGTCGCATCGATTATGGCGGGCACGACACAGCGCGGGAGTTCAGGCATGACATCCAGGCCCCTTTCTTCCGGTACTACCTTCACGGCAACGGCGAACGGTTCAATTGGAGAGCAAAGACTTTCCAATCGGGCTCCAACACGTGGCATACCTATAACTCATGGCCGCCAACGGGCGCGATAGCAACCAAACTGTACCTCCACTCGGACGGGACGCTATCGTTCACCGAGCCAGTGGAAGGCAAACTGTACCGGGAATACGTCTCCGACCCGGCCAACCCCGTTCCGTACCGCATGCGGCCAATTTCTCCCACCTATCCGGGCGGCGACTGGCGAACTTGGGAGACGGACGATCAGCGATTTGCCGATCATCGTCCGGATGTATTGACGTACGTGAGCGCGCCTCTCGAGCGGGACCTGATTGTCACTGGAGAGGTGGCCGCGAGAGTTTACGCCTCGACGTCTGGTACGGACAGCGACCTGGTGATCAAATTGATCGACGTGTACGCAGAAGACGCGCAGGTCGCCTCGTGGAATGCGGAGACCGGTCCGGAACCGGGCGAGTATGCGAGGTCGTTGAACGGCACCCAACTGCCGATTGCGATGGAGGTTCGGCGCGGACGATACCTCAAGAGTTTTGAGAAACCCGAAGCTCTCGAGCCGAACGTTCCGTCAGCTTGGGATATTCCGCTGCGCGACCGCGACCACGTCTTCCGGAAGGGGCACCGGATCATGGTGCAGGTGCAATCGACGTGGTGCCCGCTGATCGACAGGAATCCACAAAAATTTGTGGCGAGTATCTATCGTGCAAAAGAGGAGGACTTCGTTCGCGCAACGCAGCGGGTCTACAGTACTCCCACCATGCCATCGCACATTGTGCTCCCAATAATCTTGGGAGCCCCGCGATAGTTCGGAGATCCATCTTGTCATCGCCGCTTGGTGCGATAGGCCAGAGTTGAACATGACCGTTCCGGAGGCTAGGCACTGAGGCCCGCTTCCTCGAGTGACACGAATCGCTTTCGGCAGTCTTCCGCGCACTACACGGCGAGATCGCGCACAACTGGGCCGCGAGCTCAACAGAAGGATTGCTTAGGCTAGCGTTATCCGCAAATATCGGTAGCTAGTCGGACCTTGTTCACAGGTCTCCGGAGCCGGCCTGCACACTGCGCTCACGAATGCCTCGTTCGAGGCTGTGAGCGACACGTATGCTCAGTGGACGGTAACCGGACATCACAAGCCCGATTGGTAAACGCCACGCCGCCAGCGGATGCGTATTTCGTTCCCCGGACGGGATCGACAGGAGTGTCGGATCGTTCGGGAGTGTCAGATACTGCCGACGCGGGTCCACCCATTCATTCGAAGCCATCCGTGGGTCAGAAGCCAGTTTCGTCTCGAAGCTGGCTGCCAAGTGCAAAGAAGATTGATGACGGTCGGGCGACTTTGGCCTGATAGAGTCGATGGCACCTTGCCAATCCTCCGACTGGGGTATCCGTGCGTGCGCAGACCACTAACCTTTTGTTCCGTTCTCCTCGTGCTCCTCTTCACCGCAGCGTGCGGTCGAGCCCCCTCAAACGACGGAACCGCAAACTGGCTCATGTACGGCAGGACCGATGAGGACCATCGGTTCAGTCCCCTAAACCAGATCAATGAGCATACCGTTGCAAAGCTGGGCCTCGCGTGGAGCCGGGAGCTGGGCACGACCCGCGGACTCGAAGCGACGCCGCTCGTGAAGGACGGAATCATCTATACCACCGCATCATGGAGCGTGGTGCACGCGATAGATGGCAAAACCGGAGCTATTCTCTGGACCTACGACCCGAAGGTTCCTCGGGAACGCGCATTGTTCTACTGCTGCGACGCAATAAGTCGTGGGGTCGCCCTGTACCAGGGAAAGATCTACGTGGCGACCCTCGATGGTCGGCTGATCGCGCTTGACGAGCGCACTGGCGCGATGATCTGGATCGTAAATACAACCGACACAGAAAAGCCCTACTCAATCACCAGTGCGCCGCGTATCGCGCGAGGGATGGTGGTGATCGGCAACGCCGGTTCGGAGTACGGAGTCCGCGGATATGTATCGGCATATGACGCAGGCACGGGCAAGATGGCATGGCGCTTCTACACTGTGCCTGGTGACCCCTCGCTCGGATTTGAGTCCGGCGCTATGGAAGCAGCGGCGAAAACCTGGAAAGGCGAGTATTGGAAAACCGGTGGTGGTGGCACGGCCTGGGAAGGCATCGTGTACGACCCTGCGCTCGATCTGCTTTACTTCGGTACAGGCAACCCGACAGCCTGGTATCGTGCGATCAGAGGAGGCGGAGATAACCTCTACACTGCCTGCATCGTTGCGGTGCACGCGAGCACCGGTCAGCTGGCTTGGTATTTCCAAACGACGCCAGGAGATAACTGGGATTACGACGCCACGCAGCCGCTTGTTCAGGCAGACCTCAGGATCAATGGGGTTAGCCGTAAAGTGATCATGCAAGCGAACAAGAACGGGTTCTTCTACGTTCTCGATCGCAAGACAGGGGCATTTATATCAGGAGCTCCGTACGTCAAGGGCGTCACTTGGGCCACGGGGCTTGACGGAAAAGGCAGACCGCTGGAAGCGCCCGGTGTAGCCGAGATGAAGCCGTCAATCTCATCGCCAGGTTTCGACGGCGCCCACAACTGGAATCCGATGGCTTACAGTCCGAGAACGGGATTGGTCTACTTCCCGGCCAAGACGGGTACGCGCGCCCTGCATGCTCCGGATGCGGCCTGGAAGTACAACCCAAACAATGTAAACCTCGGCTTCGACGCAAAGTACGACGGCCCGCTTGGAGCGGAAATGGACAACCTGCCGCCTGCTAGTGGCGCCCTCCTGGGATGGGATCCCGTACGGCAGAAGGAAGTCTGGAACGTGAAGTCTCCAACTGTTGAAGGCGGTGGTGTGCTCGTCGCCAATAGTCTGGTCTTCCAGGGACGTGCGGACGGCGTACTCGCGGCGTATCGCGCTACCGACGGCAAGGAACTCTGGAACTTCGATGCCGGGACCGGAATCATGGCCCCGCCTGTGACCTATCTGGTCGACGGCATTCAATACGTATCGGTGATGGTGGGATGGGGTGGCGGTCCGGGTCTGATCAACCCGCCCGGGACCGGGCCTGTGAAGCCTGGTTTTGGACGGATCATTTCGTTCCGGCTCGATGGCGTCGCAAGGCTAAAGGCACCTCTTTTTGCCCATAAGAATCCTCCTCAACCTGCAATCCGGACCACTGCCTCGCCGCAAGTCGCGCACGAGGGGGAATTGCTGTACGAGTTCAATTGCTCGCCCTGTCATGGCGTCAACGCTGTGGCTGGCGCATTGCCAGACCTGCGATACTCCAGCAAAGAAGTAGTGGATAGTTTTGAGGAAGTCGTGATGGCCGGGAGCCGCGCGGAGCGCGGCATGCCGTCGTTTAACAAGCTTCTGAATGCACGGCAAGTTCGTGCAATTCGCGCGTACATCTTGTCCCGCGCACAAGAATCCTCGCCAGGGTTGCCGTCGCGATAGATGTAAAAAATAACGTAATCCCCTGGCAGTCGGCGCTGCAACTCCATTTTGACTGGCGTAAAAGTAAAAACAGCTTTACCATTTCGCATGTCGCTGGGCAGAAGAAGTCGGCAGGGGCGGGCGGCGATGTGGATCGAGACCGCCTCACTGCAGACCTTCGGGGGCACCCCTTCTACGAACGTCTGAACAGGATTCTGGACACAGCGTGTGCCGAACTTCTCCTTGGGCCATCACATCTGGAAGGTTGGCGGCATCGCTCGGCGGCCCACGCAGGGGGCGGATCAGTCCTGAGAAGTGACGATACCCGGAACGTGGGCGCTGACAAAACCAGCTCCACAATTTACTTGGCCGTGAAACGCGCTAACAGTGCAGTCGGGAGATCCATTCGACCGGTCGGCCATAGAGGTTTTCGAATGCAACACGGCGTTAGCGGAAAGAGCGGCCGTTATGCACCAATATCGGTAGCTATTCCTCGGTTGCTGCTCGCGTTGACGAATCATCGGTCCATGTGGGTGCTGGGCCGCGTACCAAACAGGGGGGCGCATGTGGGTGCAACCGAATGCTGGCGCAGGCGCGACATTCTTCTTCTCGCTGCGTGATGTAGCGGCGAGACCCTACCACTAGCGCGAATCAGCCCGCTATCTGGTGTCACGGTAGCTTGCGGCAGAATGGTGATTGGCTCCGGACGAAGATGTAAGTGGGGCGTGCACCCGACCCCATCACCGTGCCAACCCAAAAACGTCGACGAGGCCGAGCGCGTCCTCGAGTTCGCACAGGCGATCAGGGCGGCGCTCCTGGCAAAGCCCGCCGAAGCTGTGGCGTTCTAAAAAAACCGGAGCCAGGGCACGTTTTAATAGTGGAGCGGCCGTTGGTTTCATGCATGTGAATTTGACGCCACGATCGGTGGTGCCATCTCGGTCCTGCGGGAATCGCGATTAGTCAGCTTTCTCGCGAACTGCGCTTGTTGCCTTCGGTTGTATTTTCGACGCTCGCTGCTCCTATTACCAAGCTCCCGGCGAAGCCATTGCGACCTCTAGATGCTCGTCAAGTGGTGATATTGCGTGATGCCGGTTTCAAATCGTCAGTTGGGGTGATTTGTTTCTCTTCTGTCCGGTCTTCCTGGGCACGGCTTCGGGCCCAATTCCCGCGCCCGGCGGACGGCGGAGTCGCTGCTTCGCCTGTCGGCGCCTTCCGGTTCTGGCTCCCCCATTCTGGTTCCCCCAGAAAAGCACCTCCTTGCCTTGGGAGCGGTGGCCACTCGCTCTGGAGTGCCCCAGCACAGACGGGCAGAAAGAGAAGACATCATGTACCTCAACAGACTCACTCTCATCGGCTTCACAGGCGATGATCCACAAACGAAGACGAGCAACTACGACTCGACAATCACCACGTTTTCCGTGGCGACAAAGAGTTCCTGGAAGACGTCGTAGGGATCGTGGGAATCGCGAACCGAATGGCACCGCTGTGTAGCCTTCGGCAAGCTCGCCGAGTTTGCTTCCGGACTGAAGAAGGGAGCACACGTCCAGGTGGAAGGCGAACTCCGTAGCCGCGAATATCAGAAGGACGGCGTTGCTCACAGAGTCTCCGAATGCCGGCTGGAATCGATCCTCAAACTGGATCGCGCAGCAAGACGCTCTGAGCCAGAGACCGATCAGACAGAGTAACGAGGCCTTCCAGGATCGCGTGCCCGCCCCGCCTCGCGGGCACGCTAACTCCCGGGGGCACCCAGCATCATCGGTTTCATTCCCTGACTTCGACATCGGACGCGTGTCTCCGAAAGACAGGAAACGAGATCCGTTCGGCCAGCATGGCGTCAAGTCTGGGTGACTTAGATCCCTTCTGCATCTGCGAGTACTCACTCCAGACGGAAATCTCCTTACAAAGCATCTCCAGCAATGCGTCCACACTCGCGTCCTTTTCTCGCAGGCTCTCAATCTTTTCGATTGAGTAGAGAACCGTAGTGTGGTGGCGCCGGTTGTAAAACTTCCCGATCCTGGTCGTACTCCACCGGCCTACGTGTTTCGCCAGGTACATCGCAACCTGCCTGCTGAAGGCCGAACCCTGATGATTGCCGGGGACGCGCCCGGGGCCCAGACACGCGGAAACAGTTGCCTCGATCTGATGCAGGCTGATTGGCCAGATGCGCCCGTGGCCGTCAGCAGACATGAGCACCTCCGGCCGTCAGAACGGCACTGCCATGATCCACCCACAGCCCAGTTCCGTTGTCATCTATCGTGGCCGGACACTCCGGCCAGAGCGCCCGAACCAGATCCAGCCAGCCTTGGAGCCGCTCCCGAAACTTACGAGGTCTGCTGTAGCCCGCACTTCCCAACTGACTAACCAGACCCGTACTGCCGAACAGCGGTACACGTTCTCTGCCCCTTGCGACAAAGCACCGGTAGGAGAGCCATGTAAACAGGTCGAGCGCAGCCGGCGAGCACGAAAGTGCTTTAGCCGCTTCCATGTCCGTGGGAATGGGATGCGCAAGGATCTCCGAGAAGAACTCTTCGCTCAGTACGATTTCATTCTGAAACTCGCAGGGCAGGGTCTCCTGGGCGGAGTTCCGAGAATACCAGATCCGGGCTTCGCTCATGAAGCTGAATCGCGCCCGATGCACAACGGTCGCCTTCTCCCGCTGGCTATCGGTGCCGAAGAAGATCGTGGCTCCGAAGATTCGCTGGAACGCCGCTACCAGACGTCGGTATTGCGTTCCGCCCTGCTGCATACCAAAGGTGTCCAACATCTCAGCCGCACTGCGAAACCGAATCACGCGATTCTGCTGCCGAATCGCCAGCGTAGCGAGGAAGAGCGGAACGAGTCTATCCTGCCCCCACGGCAGCCCGAATGAAGGATGACCGGTCACCTGGAGGAGAAAGTGCCCGTTGCGGCGCTCGTGCAGGAGTTGTCCTGACTGCGGTCGCTTCACGGGCAACCCGCAGAGTACGAACGGTCGCGACGCAAACCCGAGGTTCTGGTTCGCCGCCTGCCGTTTGAGGCGCACCCCGGTGATCGCGTCGGCGCGCCGGACCTTCTGCTTCGAGACAACAAACTCCGGAAAGTGTTGCCTCAGTATGTCCCCGCTCCGAACGAGGGAGCTCGGCACAGTCGGCACACTCCCGTAACGAGGATCACACTTGCCTATTCCCTGAGTCGGAGGACCGCTCATGCTTCGCCTCCGACGAGGGCTTCCACCCCCAGGATGTCGTGTGACGTGTTTGTGCCAACTGAGAGTCCCGATGGCACTCGATGGCATCGAAAATATCGCCCTAAAACGCTGTAAACGCATCGGACCGGATCGTTCGTGTAGGTTGAGGTGCTAGC
>JAOAPO010000507.1 GCA_025462945.1 Bryobacterales bacterium | reverse complement strand
CGTTGTTACCTAACCAATGCAGGCCCGTCCAGGTGTAAGAATGATCACCGCTGATGCACGTGGATATGTGCTGAGGTCTACGCACGGCGGTCATCGTACTTAGCGAGACCGAGCCGCTGGGCACCGTATATTCCGTAATGGCCTGAAAACAGGTAGCTCACCACGCACGCCACACCGGCGTACACTCCGGCTTCGCTTCCGAAGAGTTCCATGGCGAGCAGGGTCGACGCGACGGGCGTGTTCGCCGCCCCCGCGAACACCGCGCAAAAACCCATGCCGGCCAGCAATGGGAACGGGAGCGGGAGTACATACCCCAACGTGTTGCCAAGCGTCGCGCCGATAAAGAAGAGAGGGGTAACTTCTCCCCCCTTGAAACCGGAGCCGAGCGTCACTGCGGTGAACGCAATCTTGCCCGCGAAGTCCCACGGTGGCAGTTCGCGGGCGAAGGCTTCCACGATGGTGGGAACACCGAGCCCGATGTATCGCGTGGTACCCAGCGCGAATACTGCGCCAGCGACTACGGCCCCGCCCAGCACCGGGCGCAGTGGCGCATATGGAATCCTCTTCTTGATTGCTGCGGCCAAACCATGCGTCAGCCATGTGAACAGCCGCGCTCCCAGGCCAAATGCGACACCAGCCGCTACGGTTGCGGCGATGCCCAAAGCAACCACAGGGGGCACCACGCCGACTTTATAGACGGTATGGTGGATACCCCACAGCAGCGTGACCCGGTCAGCGACCACCGCTGCCAGAAAGCAGGGAATCAAAGCATCGTACTGCAGCTTGCCGATGGCCAGAACTTCGAGTCCAAACATGGCTCCCGCGAGAGGAGAGCCGAACACCGACCCGAAACCGGCGCTGATTCCCGCCATCAGCAGAATCCGCCGGTCTGCACTGTCGAGCTTCAACGGGCGCGTGATCTGATCCGCCAGCGAAGCTCCCGTTTGCAGGGCCGTTCCCTCCCGACCCGCCGACCCGCCGAACAAGTGGCTCATGAAGGTGCCGAACAGGACCAGCGGTGTCATTCGGAGCGGAATCACCGTCTGGGGATCATGAATCTCGTCGAGCAACAGATTGTTGCCGGCTTCGACGGGCTGCCCCCAGTATCGGTAAACAAGTCCGACCAGCAGACCAGCCAGGGGCAGCAGCCCGATGATCCACACGTGATTTTCGCGGAATTCGGTTGCCCACTCCAGTGACGCGAGCAGGGCGGCGGAGGCGGTCCCGGCGAGAATCCCGATGGCTATACTGATCGCCAGCCAACGGAGAAGGTGTTTGACGGGCGCTAAATGCTGGAGGTAACGTGCCTGAGTTTGAATGCGACAATTCTCCTGTTAAGAGTCGTAGGAGTCATCAGCATTCCGGCACGCCGAAAGCGGTTGACGGCGAACTCCATCGCCATCCGAATTGTGCTACGTTTCAAAATTAACGAACAGCGCCAGCGGCTGTCAAGCTGACAGTGCCTGGGCGTGTGGTGACGCGCGGTGGGAGAGGTAGAGGACCATGGCGTCATGCGAGCGAACACTTGCAGTCTCCATCGCGCCTTCAAGTCCTTTGTAAACGTTCAGTTTGCTCTCGTCAAGCGCGGTCGCGGCATCGATCGTCAAGGCGGAGTACTGATGCGCCGCGTCCTGCCAGTCGCGCAGCAGGCGATGGCACTGGATGCAGGTTCCCGAATCGAACATACCTTACAGATGTGTCAGCGAAGTTGCTGAACCGCAGTGCTCCACCAGATCCATGCGATGGAGTACCTAATTTCCCTTGAGGACTCGCATGATCTTCGGGTCGGCAAGCACGGATTTCACAAGGCCTTCTACCGCATCCGAGCCGGTTGCCGCACCGCTGAAGTTCTTTGTGTAGAGAGGCTGGTTATCTATATCGAGAACCGAAGCGCGGATTGACAGAGCATTTCGCCGGGTCTTCGGCACCTCTGCGTCCGGCCCCCCCTGAAGCAGCGTAAGTTGCAGGTTGCAGCACTGGATGTCCAGGGCAGGCACCCGCACGAGTCCATCAGCCGTCAGCCTTCGAGCGATGCCCTCTCCCACCGATTGCAGCACCTCCGGTGCCTTCTTTTGGTCGTCATCACTCTTCGAGCTCGACGGCGCCGCGTACGAAATCATGAAGTGCTTGCCTTTAACATTGCCCGATTGTGCCGTTGCAGACGCCCCCGCTGCGTTTTCCTGCGCTGTGCCCAACCCAGTTACGGCAGCGAAGAAGAGAACAGCCATGGCCAGATCTGAGCGCGGATTTGTCCGAATGTAGTCGAGGCATTTGGCCAGCGGATTCTTCATAGCTGCAGGGTTGTGCAATCGACGAACCAACGTATGGGAAACGAATGCGACTCCTCGCTCGCTGAGCCCGCACCGTGGCTGCCCGCAACTGCACGCACGCTGACGTTGGTCCGCTTAACACGCATAAGTCTCCATGTATGAGTCAGTTGTAATGTCCGGCCAGCGTGTTGTTATCTTGGTTACAGTTGTGTCGAGCCCCTCACCCACGGCCGCGTCAGAGCTGTACGACCGCTACCTGACGTCGTCCAGCGAAGCCGAAGCGAGTGCCTCGCTTGACGAGCTTTTCTCGCACTGGCTCATCGGCTGGTGCCGAACATCGGTGGATCGCAACCTCTCCGCTTACGGGCTACGCGACATCGACCGCGTTGACCTCGCCGCCGACATCTCGGCCGAGGTCCTCCTCGCGATCGCCGAAAGGCTCAGTGTCTCAAAGGCGGGTGCCGCTGAACCCGTCGCAAATCTACGCGCCTACTTGTCATCTGCCACACGAAATGCGTGCTTCGCGCGTATACGAGCGCGCTGCCCACAACATGTCCAGTTGCAAAATCGCATCCGCTACCTGCTGCGAAGCGACGGGCGTTTCATCGCTGTCGAGAGTACTGACGGGGAGATGCTCGCCAGTCTCGCTCAGTGGGGAGGTCGATCGACCCCGGTGACGTGTCCCGAGATACAACGAAGCGCCGATGGGCTCGACGACGCGCTCGCGGGGCTGCTTGCGTTGGCCGGAGGACCCGTGCGGCTGACCGACGCTCTGCGCACCCTTGCCGCAGCGCTCGGGGTCGCTGACTGGGCGTCGACTGTTGTTGACCCTGACTCGATCGCCAACGCCGATCGCCTTACTGACGACCTACTCGTGGAGCGGGAAACGCTGGGTGTGCTCTGGGCGGAAGTCCGTGAATTACCGCCCACCCAGCGAACGGCGCTCCTTCTGAACCTGCGCGATTCGGAGGGGCACGGAGTCATCGAACTGCTGCCAGCCACCGGACTCGCCAGTTTCGCCGACCTCGCCCTCATGTTATCGATGACCCCGCCGGAACTCGCGGCCGTTTGGAACCACTTGCCCCTCGAAGATGCAAAGATAGCCGACCTATTAGGATTGACACGTCAGCAGGTCATTAATCTGCGAAAAGCGGCCCGAGATCGGCTGGCGCGGCGCACTCGCAGGAATGACGGTAATATCGCCGGGGTTTCTCCGTCTGCCACTGGTGTGGGGATCTTAGGTCTCGCCCGACAAGCGGTCGGGGCCATCTTCGGCGGCGCGCGGCGTGCCGCGGACAAAGGTGCCGGGAGGGGCCGCTCATGAAGAACCGTCACCCGTCGCGGTCCGCGATTGAGCTGTATCGCGCCCGTCAGCTGGGATCAGATGAACTGGTGGAGATGACCTCGCACCTCGCCAGCTGCGCCGAGTGCCGGAAGGCTGTCAGCATCGATCCCACCACCCCGCTCATTCGTGCGCTCGGCGAAGAGCACCTTACTTTCGAGCAGTTGGAGGATCTCTCCGGAAAACTCCCCCCCGATCCAACTGCCGCACTTCATCTCTCCTCGTGCCCGATGTGTGCCAACGAACTGGCTGACTTGCGAGCTTTTCGTGCAAGCCTCCAGCCTCGTAAACAGCCGGGACGCTTGCGGTTTTTCCTGCCTGCCGGCGCTCTCGCCGTCGCCACTCTGGTGATTTTGACCGTCCGATTCACCGGGCAGCGCACCGCAGTAGTCCCGAGCGTTCCGCCGCCCGGCGCGGTAATCGTCGCGTCCCTGCTCGACAACGGCCACACGATCTGGCTCGACACCCCAGGTAGCTGGCGGGGTATCGACTTTCTGCCGCAGCAATCACGCGACGCCGTGCTGGCCTCTCTGACTTCCGGAGAATTGCCGAAGCAAGTCGATTTGAAGGATGTGACTCGATCCAGGGAAACGCTCCTTGGCGAGCTTACGAAGGTTCAGGTGATTCCTGAAGGACCCGTCGGCATCGTGGTGCTCGATGACCGTCCGAGCTTCCGCTGGAAAGCACCAGCCGGGTCCTCTGCTTTCCATATCTCCGTCTTCGACACGGATTTCAATGCCGTGGCGGTCAGCCCGTCTCTCACCGGTCACGAATGGCGACCGAAGAAGGCGCTCCCAAGAGGCAAAGTCTACCTCTGGACCGTCACAACCTCTGTCGGCGGCGAGTCGGTGACTGCCCCGCAGTCGCCGGAGCCCGAAGCCCGCTTCCGGATCGCTTCCGTTAGTGACGCCGCAGCCCTCAAGGCGGTAGAGGGGTCCCGCCTCGCCTTCGCACTGACAGCCTGGCGTCTTGGCATGAAGCAGGATGCCCGAGCTGCCATGGCGGTCCTTCACGAGAGCAACCCGGCTTCGGAGCAAGTCGCACGTCTCTCCGCCGCCATGGCCGCGGGACGACAACAGTAAAAATAGGCTCAAAAACCTGTTATAATCAGACTGACATGGAAGATCGCAAGGTTATCAACGATGCCTTCTACGCCTGCCGCCATCGTTCCGAAGGCCCAGTCGCAGTAATGAGCACCACCCAGTATGTGATGGCTGAATACGATGATAAAACAGGGGACATCCGTTGGCAGCGGGTTGTGAACGCCAGCCAGCGCGAGTCCGTTTACAACTGGCTTCGTCAGCACTTTCCGGTGAAGAACCAGCCTGCGCCCGCACCTCGTCGCAAAGCTACAGCCGCTTAGTCGCACTCCCTACCGCAGAAGCCCGAAATCGTGAAGCCCGTTCATCACGAATTGGACTGCGATTGCGGTCAGCAGTAGACCCATCATCCGAGCAAAGATCGCGATGCCGGTACGGTGCAGGTGAGAGCTCACCCAGTCCGCTGCTGCGAGCACTATCATTGCAATCAGCGCTGTAAGCCCAATCGCTGCCAGAATGGAGCTCCGGTGCTGCCAGTCTGGGTTCTGCGCCATCAGCACCATCACAGATGAAATAGCGCCGGGACCGGCCAGCATCGGAACGCCCAGCGGTACGATCCCGACGTCCTCTTTCTCTGCCCCTTCCCGCAGTTCGCCCGGCGTCTCCTTCGTGGACGAGCGACGCGCCTGCAGCATATCCAGGCCGATCAACCCGAGGATAATCCCGCCAGCGATCTTGAACGCCGGCATGGTGATTCCGAAGAGGCGGAAGATCGCGGGTCCAGCTAACGCAAACAGCGTCAGAACACCGAAGCATGTCAGCGACGCGCGAACTGCCATGTGCCGTCGCCTGGCGCGGTCCGCACCACCCGTCATAGCGAGAAACGTCGGAACCGCCGCGATGGGGTCTACCAGTACGAACACTGACGTGAACGCGATGAAAAAAAATTGAGCCAGAACGCCTCTCGAGCCAATGTATCAGTTGCCGCCTACTCATAGCGCAGGCAAACGATCGGGTCGAGATTGGCCGCACGGTTTGCGGGGTAATACCCGAAGAACAGCCCCACGCTTACTGAAATGGAAACGCCCAGCAGCACCCAGATCGGCGAAACCGACGCGGGTACGGCTGGCACGGCCGTCCGAACAGCGAACGCAATCAGCCCGCCCAGCAAGATCCCGAGGATGCCGCCAATGCCCGAGAGCGTAATGGCCTCTACCAGGAACTGCACCCGGATGTCGGCCTTGCGGGCCCCCACGGCCTTCCGCAGCCCAATCTCGCTGGTGCGCTCAGTGACCGAGATCAGCATGATGTTCATGACGCCGATGCCGCCCACCAGCAATCCGATAGAACTGATGATGCCCGTCAGCAAAACCAGCGCGCCTGTCAGTTGGTCCCACAGCGAGCTGAGGAAGTCAGGGCTTGAGATTTCGAAGTCCTTCTCGGCATTGTGTCGCACGTGTCGCTTACGTCGCAGCGCCTCTTCCACCTGCCCCTGCACATAGTCCATGGACACGCCGTCCCTGGCTGCGACCGCAATGAACCGCTCCTTGATCTCAGGAAAACTCTTCCGAAAGTTGCTCATGGGGATGCAGGCGAACTGGTCGACGCCGAAGGATGAGAACAGGCCCTGGTCAGGTTCGAAGGTTCCCACTACCTCGTACCAGCGTCCATCCACTCGAACCTGCTTGCCCACCGGATCGCTGTTCGGGAAGAGTGAGTCAGCTATTGACCGGCCGATGACAACCACTGCGCGGGCATGCTCTTCATCGTACGGCGAGATGAAGCGGCCTTCGCCGATGGCGAAAAGGGGCAGCGCCTTCGCATAGTCGGGCTGCACGCCGCGCAGGAAGAAGCGTTCCACGTGAGCGTCGCCGTACCGGATCTCGTCTGCCTGCTCGCCGAAATTAATACGATTCGCGAACACGGTGGCATAGGAAACACCATCGCAGCACTCTTCCAAATACTGTGCGTCCCCGTCTTCAATGTGCTTCCGTATCCTGATCTTCTCCGGTAACCGCCCCGGTCCCATGCCAGTCGGGATTCTGGTTACAAAAAGCGTATTGGACCCCAGGCGTGCAACCCGCTCTTTTACAACCCCGTTCAGGCCGTCAATGATGGCGGCTACCGTGATGACGCTGGTTACGCCGATCACGATGCCCAGGATCGTCAGCCCGGAGCGGACTTTGCGCGCCCGCAGGGTATCGAACGCGATCCCGAGGTTCTCGACGAGTTGATGGCGCGTCATCAGCCCGCCTCGGCCCGCAGCGCGTCCACCGGATTCAGACTCGCGGCCTTGCGAGCGGGGTAGATGCCGAAGAATAGTCCTATGGCGCTGCTGAGCACCACGCCGAGCACCGCCACCCACAGCTTCACTGAGGCAGGGAAGGCAGTGAAGCGCCGCAGCGCCTCCGCGCACGCGAACCCGATGCCGATCCCGATTGCGCCTCCGATCAGGCACTGGATCAGGCTCTCAGTCAGGAACTGCCGCAGCACGTCTTTCTGCGTGGCACCCAGCGCCCGGCGCAAGCCGATCTCCCGCGTCCGCTCCGTGACGCTCACCAGCATCACATTCATGATGACGATGCCGCCCACGATCGCTGCAATAGAACTCACCATCACGAACACAGCGAAGAATGAACCGCTGATGCTCTGCCAAAGAGCGATATAACTTTGGGCCGTCCCGATGAAGAAGCTGTCGTCCTGGCCAGGCAAGTCGTGACGCCGGGTCCGGAGTATGGCACGAACCTCGTCCTGAGCGGCGGCGAACTTGTTATCGCCTCCCGACGCCTTGATCTCAAGCGTCAGGCTGGAGCGCGTACCCCGGACCTTCAGCCACGTCGTCAGGGGCACGATCACGAAGTTATCCTGATCCTGCCCCAGCACCGAGCCCAGCTTCTCAAAGGTCCCGATCACCGTGAACTCAAGGCTGCCGGCCCGCAAAGTCTTGCCGATCGGGTTTACCGCCGGAAACAATTTGTCCGCTACGGAAGATCCGATCAGGCAGCTGTAAGTCGCGTGCTGGTCCTCTGTTTCGGTGAAGTAACGGCCCTGATCGAGCTTCCTGGTGTCGATCTCCACCATGGTTGGCGTGTACCCGAGAATGCTCGCATCGTCCGCCTCCTTGTCGCCTCGCACCAGCGTGAGAGTGGCGCTCGCAGAGGCACCCACAAGTTCGCAGCTGGTGCAAAGCTCCTTCACGGCTGCCAGATCGTCGCTGCGCAGCGTCTTGTTCTTGAGCGCTTTGACAACGATGCTGAAGTCCACGACCGCGAATGGTGTGCGCGCCACACGGAAGACGTTGGTCCCGAGATTGGCAATCTTCTGCTCCACGTAGACATTGGCGCCCTGCACGATGGTCATGACCGTCATCAGCGTAGCCACGCCCATCGTGAGACCGAGAACGGTGAGCGCCGCGCGCATCTTATGTGCGCGAATCGCGTCTGTAGCAAGGCGGAGATTGTCTTTAAGCCCGACCACGGCTTCTATATGTTACGTGCCTGCCCCTACGCGAGGTCGAACAACAGCACTTCTGCGGCAGAGTCGCCGGTCGCCTGAATGTTGAGGCGCTCTTCGTTGCCGACGATCGCCGCATCACCGCCGCTTAAAGCGTTGGCGTTGACGGACACCTCGCCCCGGACAACGTGCAGCCAGCCGTACCGACTACCGCCAAGTGCGTATTCGAGCTTCTCTCCAGGCTGGAGTTCCGCCACGGAGACCTTCGCGTCCTGGTTGATGGTGGCCACGCCTGGTCCCCCCTCAGGTGCTGCGAGCGTCCGGAACTTACCCTGCTTTTCGCTCGCGTCGAACGCGATCTGTTCGTAGGAAGGCTTGTCGCCCCTGGTGCGCGGCTCAATCCAGATTTGGAAGAAGTGCGCCGGTTCCTGTTGCGACCCGTTGAACTCACTGTGCCGGATACCGCTGCCGGCCGACATTCTCTGGATTTCGTTCGGGCCGAGAACCTCTTCGTGGCCCATGCTGTCCCGGTGCGCCAGCTTGCCCGAAATGACGTAGCTCAGGATTTCCATGTCTCGGTGCGCATGAGTTCCGAAGCCTTGTGCGGGGGCCACTCGGTCTTCATTGATCACGCGCAGGCTGCGGAAGCCCATGAACTTGGGATCGTGGTAGTCCGCG
Organism: Bryobacterales bacterium; assembly: GCA_025462945.1. Taxonomy (GTDB): domain Bacteria; phylum Acidobacteriota; class Terriglobia; order Bryobacterales; family Bryobacteraceae; genus BOG-234. Next base: position 6,098 of record JAOAPO010000507.1, on the reverse strand, counting down.
AATGAAAACGTGTGGTGCGAGTCGAGCCAGCCGTGGTTTGCGTGTCCCCGGTCGGCGCTTTTTCTGACTTGTATCATTGCTGCTTCTCCTTTTGTTCGGCCGCATGAAGGCCGAGTTTCTTTAGTAATGAGTAGAGTTGCTCTTGCTCTGCCGGCGTCAGGACGGAGGTATGGCCTTCGAGGTCCTTCGCATGGCGACGGTATGCAGCCTGCGCCACTGCACGGCCCTCGACGGTAAGCTGCAGAACCCTGGCCCGCCGATCCTCTGGCGTGAACGTCCGAATCACCAGCCCCTTCTTTTCCACTCGATCGACTGCTGCCGTCATCGAGCCGCTCGCGAGCAGAACCTTCTCCTGGATCGCGGTTATCGTCAGCGGACCCTTATGGAGCAGCGCCTCCAGCACCATGAAATCACTCAGGCAGAGACCTGTGTCCGCGATACTGCGCTCGGCCAGCGCACTCAATGCGCGATGCGCCCTCGTCAGAACGATCCAAAGTTTCGGCGCGTTCACGAACGTGTCCGGGTTGCAAGCAGACGGTCTACAGAAACGGCGCCAGCGCCCTTAATCATCAGGAACGCGGTCATCGCAAGCACCAGCAGATGGTACTCGAAACCTTCGCCCTTCTGCGTGCCGGACCAGTTCATGAAGAAGCCGAACGGCAGGTGAACAGTCGCGATCGCGACCAGCATTGTCGCGGCGATGCCGAATGCCGCGATACGGGTAAGAGCGCCGAAGATCAGACCCAGCCCGCCGAGGAACTCAGCCATGATGGCGAGGAACGCGAACAGGGCAGGGATGTGCATGGTGCCCGTGAAGAATCCCATGGTGCCGGCGAAACCATAGCCGCCGAACCAGCCAAGCGTCTTTTGTGCGCCGTGGGCGAAGAACGCAACGCCGAGTGTCAGACGTATCAGAGAAGTGGCAAGGCTGCCATCCGTGGAGAGGATTTTCTTAAGCATGCCTATCTGATGCAATGCCCTTAAACAAGGATTCTTTGCTTCGAGATAGTACTACTGCCGCAGCAGCCAGATGCTGGCGCCGCCGTTCTTCAGGCAGCTCGGAGCCAGCGCCCGAACGCGCTCCGGAAACTTCCGCACCACATGGTTGTTCCAAAACACAATCCTGAACGCGTCGTTGTACATGAGGAACGCGCGCAGGAAGTAGATTTCGTTCCAGGACCGATTCTCCGTCACGACCCACTCGTGGGAGTACTCGAAGTGAGCGCCGATGTCGTGGATGTGCACGTACACTCCCGGCTTCACCAGTGGCAGCGCACGGAACATGTAATCCAAAACATCGCTGCCGGTTTTGGCGATGTGCGACGAATCGATGAAGAGGATATCGCCCGCTTCCAGTGACGAAAAGACCTCGTCCGGGATCTCCTGCAACGGGATCGCCTGAATGGCCTTCCGCAGGTGGTCATCCGGTCGGGTGAGCTGATGCGGTACATCCGGATACGGATCGAAGCACTGGATCAGGGGCGCCGGATTCAGAAAGCGATCGACGGTATCGAAGATGACGCAGGTCGAATACCCACACCCAATCTCCACGATTCGTTTCGGCCGCAGCTTGCGGATGTATGCATAGAGCACGAACGCGTCAGTATATGAGAACGCTGGATTCTCGAAGAAGAAACGAAGGCCCTCCTGTTTCTCCGGCCCGAACGGCATCTCCCCATAGAAAGCAGCTAAAGACTCCAGTTCCGACAGCATCGCGTCGTCGTCGATCTTGATCGCGGCGGGTGGCGCGGTGTTAGCAAGAGCCCTGGTCACGAAGTCTGACGCGGGGTCCACGACGGGCGAATAGAAATGCCCCGCCGGTTGAAACAGCAACTCCGGACGCTTCCAGCCATGCTCATGGAAGACCTCCAGTTCCCCGGCAAGCCGCGCCAGATGCCCCTTCAGTTCGTCCCGTTCCTGCTGTATGGTGTTGCGCTGCGTCTCCACCTCTTCAAGGCGGCGGAGGGCTTCTTTAAGATTCATCCGGTATCAGGATAACGGTACAGGCTATGCTCGTCTCTAATGGCCAGCGGAGCACGTCCGGTTGCATTGATTACGGGAGCATCGAGCGGTATTGGCGCGACCTTCGCGCAGCACCTCGCCAGCCGCGGGTTCGACCTGATCCTGGTGGCTCGCCGCGCCGATAAACTCGCGGAGTTAGCAGCCAGGCTGCCGGTCACCTGCGAGATCCTGACGGCTGACCTCGCCACCGACGACGGCGTCGCGGCCACCGCAGCCGCCATCCGGGGTTGTGCCAGCCTCGAACTACTGATCAACAACGCCGGTTTCGGCACGCTTGGCCGATTCTGGGCCACCGACGTCGCCGGTCAGGATGCCATGCATCGGGTTCACGTCCTCGCCACGATGTTGTTGACCCGCGCGGCGCTGGAAGGCATGACCGCCCGCAACAAAGGCGGCGTCATCAACGTCTCCTCCGTCGCCGCGTTTTCTGTGAACGAAGGCAACGTGAGCTACTGCGCCACAAAGGCATGGATGAACAGCTTCACAGAAGGTCTGGCCCTTGAACTCGCCGGCGCGAACTCGAACGTGAAGGTCCAGGCATTGTGCCCCGGTTTCACCATTACGGAGTTCCACGACACGCTCGGAGTGGATCGCCGGGGCATCCCGAACTTCCTCTGGATGAAGGCGGACGACATCGTTGCCGCCTCGCTGCGAGGCCTTGAGAAAGGCAAAGTGATCGTCGTACCGGGCTGGATCTACAAAACGGTCGTAGCCTTCATGGACCCGCTACCCTTCGCGATTCGCCGGCATATACGCCGACCTTTCCGGGACAGGCGCGTATGAGAATCATCGAATGTGTTCCCAACTTTTCGGAAGGCCGCAATCAGGCAGTGATCGACGCAATCGCCGCCGCAATACCACCGGAGCTGCTGCTCGACCGCACTTCTGATCCAGACCACCATCGCAGCGTTCTCACCTTTGCCGGGTCCGCCGGCGCAGTCGCTTCGGCCGCTCTTGAAGCCGTTCGTACGGCGGTGGAACGCATCGACATCGCCACTCACTGTGGCGTTCATCCACGCGTCGGTGCGGCGGACGTAGTTCCCCTCGTCCCCATTGAAGACATCACTCTGGAGGAGTGCGCCGACATTGCGCGAGAACTCGGCCAATGCATCTGGGAGGAACTGCAGTTGCCCGTGATCCTCTACGAAGCAGCCGCACGGCGCACGGAATGCGTTCGTTTGGAAAGCGTTCGCAAACTGGTGCCACAGGGACTGGTGCCTGACATCGGCGAAGGCCGCCACCCTACAGCAGGCATCTGCGTGGTAGGTGCTCGTAAGTTCCTCGTGGCCTGGAACATCAACCTCCGCACCCCCGATCTCCGCATTGCGCGCGAAATCGCCGCGGCAATTCGCGCCTCGAGCGGCGGTCTGCCGGCCGTGAAGGCGCTTGGTCTGCCGCTCGAATCGAGAGGGCAGGTCCAGGTTTCCATCAACCTGGTCGACTTTGACGTCACGCCCCTGCACATGGTCTTCCGCAAGGTAGAAGCGATGGCCCACGCGCGCAAGGTCGAAATTGCAGGCAGCGAACTGATCGGCCTCATCCCGCAGGCAGCGCTCACCGCCTCGGAAGGCTACGATCTGAAATGGGAGAATCTCCGCCACGAATCGGTGCTCGAAAACCGTCTCCGAAAGAGAATCGCAGATGCTTAGAACTCTGCTGCTTGCGACCCTCGCCTTTCCGCTCTGCGCACAGCCGCCCGCTGTCGAAGGCACTCCTGCCAGTCTCGCCGCCATCCGATTCATCGATGTGGCTACCGGCATGGGCGCGCCGTATGCCGCAGGCAAGCAACTGACCGTGCACTTCACCGGCTGGCTGACCGATGGCAGGAAATTCGATTCGTCGGTAGACCGGCAGCAGCCTTTCGATTTCATTCAGGGCCGCCGCCAGGTCATCACCGGCTGGGACCTGGGTTTTGAGGGTATGAAGGTCGGTGGCAAGCGTCGCCTGTTCATCCCGTACGAGTTCGCCTATGGGGAGGCCGGCTCCGGACCCATTCCGCCCAGAGCTGAGTTGATCTTCGACGTCGAACTCCTGGGTGTCGCGGATGCAAAAACACTGCCGCCCGCAATCGACATTCTCGTACCGCTGCAAAGGCTGGAGAGCCGGCTAACGTCTTTGGCGAACGCGATCCCGGCCGACAAGTACTCATGGAAGCCCGCTCCGAATGCCAGAACCGTGGCCGAGGTCATCGCGCACACGAACGCCGTGCTGCAGTCGTTCACGGATGCGCTGACGGAAACCAGCAAGGTCTCCGGACTCATCCAGACCACGCCGCAATCCAAAGATGCCAGCCTCGCAATGCTTGGAGTTAAGTTCGACGTCCTCCGCAAAGAGGCGGAAGGGGCGCGGAATGGTTCACTCGCTGCCGATGCCGAACTCGCCGGCACGGCCACCAATCGGCGTGGTCTGTTCAGCGCGCTAAACGTCGCCCTCGGAACCGACCTGGGGCAATTGACGGCCTACGCCGCGTCGATCGAGATCGTACTACCCTGGAAGCCAGGCCCGCTCGATTGACGCCCTAATGCGTCATCGCGTAGACAACGTAATTCACGCCTAAGCGAATCCCCTCGGACGCGTATTTTTCCGGGTAATCAGGCACGTCGGCGAACTCCCAGCCATCGCCCACGTCCATGTTGAAGCAGACGGCGACGATCGCCCGCCCCTTCGGATCGCGAATCGCGCGCCAGTGCGGCTCCACCCCACCTCGCTCAATCTGATTGCCGTGAACCACGTTGGCACCGGGCACGCGGATCCTCTTGTCGAGGTTGTAAACTGCCTGGAACATCGGGTCCCCATCCTCCAGTTCCACAGCCTGCATCGCTGGGTCCATCTGCTGCATGCCGCTCATGAACGTGGCCCATTCGCGTGGATTGTGGAAGTCATCCACCATCAGAAACCCGCCGCGCTGAAAGTATTCGCGCATCCGAGCGGCTTCGGTGGGCGCAATCCGCCAGTCGCCCACAGACCCCGCAAACATCCACGGCGTCTCGAAAATGCGGTCCGTGGAGATGTCTACGATGTTCTCGATCGACTCCACATCGATGCGCGTCAGGCGAATGAGGTGACTCAGAAACAGGCGGTCGCCTTTGTTAACGTCGATGCCCCAACGTGAGTAGAAGCGGCCGCCATCCATGGGCGAGTGATACCGCAGCCTGCCCAGTGCGAACTCGCCCTTGCGATCAGCATCCGGCGGATCGTCCACGGGATCCTGCATCTCGCCCTCGTACTGCGCCCAGCGGTTGCGGCCCCGACTCTGCGCGCTCAGAGCGAGTCCACCAATCAGAGCGATTGCCACGCCGATACGCCAGTTTCGAAGCGTCATTGTTCAGGTCAGCCCTTCAGCGATTGTGTCACAATTGCGCCGGCTTCTGACACGATCTGGCTCAGGTGCGCCTCACTGCGTGAACTCTCCGCGTAAATCTTGTACGCCGCTTCAGTGCCCGAGGGTCGCGCCGCGAACCAGCCCCCTGTACTAACCACCTTCAGCCCCCCGGTGGGCGCACCGTTGCCAGGCGCGTTGGTCAGGCGGTCTGTGATCGCGTCACCTGCCAGCGTCTCCGCTTTCACGGCGGCAGGCGTCAGTTTTTTAAACCCTTCCTTCTGCTCGGGAGTCGCGGGACTGTCGATGCGGGTGTAGAAGAAGGACCCGTACTTCTTGGTCAGATCCAGGTAGTGAAGCCCCGGATCCCGGCCGGTGACTGCTGTAATCTCCGCCGCCAGCAGGCCTAGGATCAGGCCGTCTTTGTCCGTGGTCCAGACACTGCCGTCGCGCCGCAGGAAGCTGGCGCCCGCGCTCTCTTCCCCGCCGAAGCAGAAAGAACCGTCATAGAGGCCGTCGAACCATTTGAACCCCACGGGTGTCTCGCATAAAAGGCGCTCGCGGCCTGCGACCACACGATCGATCAACGAACTGCTCACCATCGTCTTGCCGACTTTCGAGGTGACCGGCCAGCCTGGCCGGTGGCTGAGCAGGTAGTCGATGGCAGCGGCGAGGTAGTGGTTCGGATTCAGCAGCCCCAGCGACCGAGTCACAATTCCGTGACGATCGGCATCCGGGTCAGTGCCCCACGCGATGT
>JAOAPO010000497.1 GCA_025462945.1 Bryobacterales bacterium | reverse complement strand
GGGAGACGGCGGGGAGTCCGCATTAGGGAACTGGCGTCAGAATAGCAGACGGCTCTGAGAACGTTTAGTTTCGGGGAGACGAATAAGGAGCCGCCGTAATGACCGGGGCGGCCTTCGCCGGGGCTGGTTTTAGGGCGCGCCAGGAGAGTTCTCCGCCGATGTACAGGAGCCAAACGCACAGAGCGAGTCGCATTTTACGCGGCGACAGCACCTTTGTAAGCTGGGTTCCCACGAGGACGCCCGGGATGCCGCCAATCAGCAGTTTTAGCAGGATGGCCCAAGGTACGCCGGTCAGGCCGGCATGGATTGAGCCGGCTGAAGCGGAAAGCAGCAGTCCGAACGCGAGATCCGTGCCGACGACTTCGGCCGGGAGCAGGGAAGTGAAGCGCATCAGAGCGACTGTGCCGAGAGCGCCTGCGCCTGCCGACGAGAAGCCCACTTCGAAGCCGATGGGCGCAATGATCAAAGGCAGCCATTTGCCCTCGATTGGCTTCGGCGTGATGCCGGCGGCCGACAGGCTGCGCCAGAGGGTTCCCGCAGCGGAAATGACCACAGTGAGGCCCACAATCAGGAGAATCGGCTTGGTCAGGCTGCTCTTGTCGAAGGCGTTCAGGAGGAAGCTGCCAATGATCGCGGCGGGCAGACCGCCAAGCGCCATCAGTTTCAGGACTTTGAGATTGACGTGGCCCCGGGACATATAGATCGGGGTCGCGATGAGCTTGACGACGGTTCCAAAGATCAGGGCCGCCGTAACGGCGTTCGAAGCCGACTGGTGGAAGAAAAGGATGAGAATCGGCGCTGTGATGGTGCCTGCGCCCACGCCGGTAATGCCGATCGCCAGGGCGATGATAAAGCCGGCGAGAGTCTCCACAGGCTCAGTATACCCTATTGTCGATGGGGATTATTGTCTTGTTCGTGTTGCGTGCAAACGCAAAACAACCCGCCGGACATACGCCGACGGGCTGTTTGGGTTCGTTTTGTAAAGCTACTACCGACCGACTGAGCGGCGGCGACGGCTGTTGTTAGAAAAGCTGCGCGAGAAGGGGCGGGCCTGCTCACCCTGCGGAGCAGAGGTGTGGTTCGCGCCCCCAACGGGCAGCATAACGACTTTGGCTGATTCGCGATGGGCAACGGCCTTTTTCTCGCGAATGTGGGACTCGGGGAGACTCGGCGTTTCCTTGTAGGTCACGCGAACTCCGAGAACACGTTCAATGGCGCGGATGTCGCCGCGCTCGTTGTGGGCACAGAAGGTCCAGGAAGCGCCGCGAGCGCCCGCGCGGCCGGTACGGCCGATGCGGTGGATGAAGTCTTCCGGGACGGCGGGCATGTCGTAGTTAACGACGTGACCGATGTTGTCGACGTGGATGCCGCGAGCGGCGACGTCGGTGGCAACGAGAACGCGGAAGTTACCACGCTTGAAACCTTCGAGCGCCTGGTTACGCTGGCTCTGGGTGCGATCGCCGTGGATCCGTGTGGCCGAGATTCCGGCGCGATCGAGATTGTCGGCGAGGCGGTCAGCGCCATGCTTGGTGCGGGCGAACACGAGAGCCGAACCCTTTTCCTCATAGAGGAGGTGCATAAGGAGCTCGAATTTCTGCTTCTGGTCGATCTCGAAAACGAAAAGATCGACGTTCTCCGCAGGCTTGGTGGTGGCGCCACAGGCGATGCGGACCGGGTTGTTGACGTACTCGCGAACGAGGTGAGCCACAGACTTCTCGATGGTAGCGGAGAAGAGCATGGTCTGACGCTGTTCGGGAACCTCGTCGAGGATCGTGCGCAGGGCGGGCAAAAAGCCCATGTCGAGCATGCGATCAGCTTCGTCGAGGACGATTTTGGAGCACTGAGAAAGGTTGACCAGATTGCGGTTAAGGAAGTCTACAAGGCGGCCAGGGGTCGCGATGACAACTTCTGCGCCAGCCTTGACGGCGGCGAGCTGCTTACCTTCACTCAGGCCACCGACGACGACGGCGGTCTTGATTTTTGTGCCTTCGTTCATCTTCCGAAACGTTTCATCGATCTGGATGGCGAGTTCGCGGGTCGGGCTGAGGATCAGAGCTTTGATGGTCTTGGTGCGCGGCATTGCGTGCAGCGCTTCGAGGACCGGGATCGCGAAAGCGAGAGTTTTGCCGGTACCAGTTTGCGCCGTAGCGACGACGTCGGCACCGCTCATAAGTGGCGGAATCGACTGCGCCTGAACGGGCGTAGGAGTGACGAACTGATGCTTGGCCAGATTGTGTGCAAGGGCCGGGCATAGTTCCAGTTCTGTAAATAAAGTCATTTGGTTTTGTTTAGTCTGTCTTCTGAAGAGTTCGGAAAGAACTCAACAATTGGCGGGCTGACGATCGGAAGGCTTAGGAGGGAAAAGACCAGGAGGGGTAAACCCGACGTGCTGGAATCTTAACAAACGCCCAGAATTCGTAATTGACGTGCAACCTGCAGTTCGCGGCGCAACAGGCACCGGCTGCGGCAACGTCCTTTGCGAATGGTTTCCGGTTGTGGATTCATCCGCCAACAGATCATGCTGGACGTCGACTGAACACAGGATAGCACATACTGCACCAAAGTGCAGCGCGATATACTCGCCGGCATCAATAGCCGCGTTAAGCGCACGCGGCGGGCAAAACGCCACTGCGGAACCGAACAAGCGCTAAGCGGAATCAGCGCGTCCAGCGTTCGTAAAAGATGTCAGCCAGGATTCGGAACATGCCCGAGATTTTTTGCCCCTTCGCCAGAGAGTACTCGGTATAGCGGATGGTTACAGGCGCCTCCGCGTAGCTCAGCTTTGCCAGCCCAATCTGATCGAGAATCTCCGATGCGTGGGCCATCCGGGCCTGCGTGATGCGGAGTTTTTGGGCGGCGCTTCGCGTGAAGAGGCGGAGACCGTTGTGGGTGTCGGTCAGGTTGAGCCCGGAATGGGCGCGGGTGAAGATGACCGCAGCTTTCAGCATGAGTCGGCGGAGGGGCGGTATCGCTTCCGCGTGCCCCCTCCAGCGTGACCCCAGAACTACATCGACCTGGCGCTCCTCCATTGTTCTTGCCATCAGAGCGAGCGAGTCAGGGGAATGCTGGCCGTCGGCGTCGAAGGTGTAGATGTACTCGGCGCCGTGCAGCAGGGCGTAGTCGATGCCGGTCTGCAGGGATGCTCCCTGGCCGAGGTTCACGCAGTGCCGAAGCACGATCGCGCCACCGGCGAGAGCCTGTGCGCCGGAGTCATCGGGCGAGCCGTCGTCCACGACGACAATCTGTCGGACGTGGGGCCGAACCTCTTCGACCACCTGGCGGATGACCGCGCCCTCTTTCCATGCGGGGACGATGACCCACGCTTCACTCAGGATGGGAGACATGCGCGGTCTCCTGGCCTCGCGGCGGACTGGATGGCGATTTGCCGCACGATCTCAGTAAGCTGACGCTCACTCTGCTTGAACCGGAAGTAGAAGTTCGCGGCGATAA
>JAOAPO010000492.1 GCA_025462945.1 Bryobacterales bacterium | reverse complement strand
AGGCAGCGGCTTCTGCTGGCGCGCGATCGCCTTGGAATCAAGCCTCTTTACTATACAGAGCAAAAGGGCGGTTTCGTCTTCGCGTCTGAGATCAAAGCCATCCTTCAGCACCCGCGAATAGAGGCTCGCCTTGATCCTCAGGCGCTCAGCCATTACCTGGGCATGAAGTTTGTCCCCGCGCCGGCAACAATGTTCGCAGGGATCAGGGCGCTTCCGCCCGGTCATCGCCTGAGCTGTAACGCGAGTGGCGTCAAGATTCACGAGTATTGGCGGGTTTCTTATTCACGCAAGCCTCACGACCGCACTTCCGAAGGCGAGTACATGGAGCAACTGGAGGCATTGCTGCGTGAGTCGGTCGGTCTGCATCTGGCCAGTGACGTGCCTTTCGGCGCGTTCTTAAGCGGGGGACTTGACTCGAGCACCGTTGTTGTTCTGATGAGTCAGCTTTTGAACCAACCTGTCAAGACATTCTCCGTGGGCTTCGCGGGCGAAGGGGCCGCGTCCAGTGAACTACCTTGGGCGCGGCTCGTTGCACAACACTGCGGCGCCGAGCACAACGAGATACTCATAGGGCCGCAAGACCTAATCGCCAACGCCGCGAAAGTCGTATGGCACCTCGATCAGCCTGTTGCCGACAACGCTTGTCTGGCGAACTACATGGTTTCAGATCTCGCAGTCAGGCAAGTGAAAATGGTGCTGACAGGAGAAGGCGGAGATGAACTCTTCGCGGGGTACGCCCGCTACTCAGGAGAGCGTCTCTCACCGCTCTTCCGAGCGATTCCGCGCCTCGGACGCAGACTCGCCCTGGATGCTCTGAGTCATCTCCCAAACCTTCGCCGACCGAAGCTTGCCCTTTTTGCGCTTTGCCAGCAATCAGAGGCTGCGCGCTTTGCGAGTTGGTTCCCGCTCTTCAATCAGGAAATGAAGTCGCTGCTGTTTTCTGATCTTTTCAAGTCTCAAGTGGGAGACCTCACTTCGGAAAGCGTGATCGCTCGTCACCTGGCTAGAACGGATGCCGACGAGCCGCTCAACCGAATGCTGGCGGTAGACACGGAATTGTGGTTGCCGGACGATCTCCTTGCACGCGGCGACAAAATGAGCATGGCGGCATCACTGGAGGCTCGGGTACCGCTGCTGGATCATAGGGTCGTCGAGTTTGCTGGCAGACTTCCACCACACCTGAAGCTGAAGGGGATGACCCGGAAATACTTGCTTAAGAAAGTGGCGAGCAAATGGCTGCCGGAGCGAATCATCAACCGGAAGAAGGAAGGCTTCCCGATGCCGTTCGCCGAGTGGTTTCGTAGAGATGCCCGGACATTCGTGCGGGACATGCTCGCGCCGGAGGTGATCCGCCGCCGCGGATTCCTGGAGGCGCGATACGTGGACGGTTTGCTCCATGAGCACGAGACCGGTTTGGCTGATCACTCACCGCTTATTTGGGGTTTACTGAATCTTGAACTGTGGCACCAAACTTTCCTCGACGTCTCGCCGGCCGTGCAGCGCCAGCAGAATTCGTCGATCGTCCTGTAGCCACTTCACTGTCGAGCACAATGGCGATCCGGTCATCCAAAATGCGAGCGCTGCTGCTCATTGAGAATAACTCGTATCCTCAGGACCCCCGGATGCGTGCTCAGGCCGAGACTTTGCTGCGAGCCGGTTACGAGGTAACTGTGATCAGCCCAGCGCGTAGGGAGCAGGGGTGGCATGAGGTAGTCGACGGCGTAGAAGTTTTTCGATTCAGGGCTCCTCCTGAGGCAGGTGGCTTTCTTGGGTACCTCTGGGAATATCTGTACTCCACAACTGCCCTGTTCGCGCTCTCCGTCATTGCTTGTTGTGGCAGGGGATTCGACATCATTCATGCGGCCAACCCGGCTGACACGCTGGTGGTAATTGGCGCTTTCTACAAGTTCTTCGGCAAGCGGTTTATCTTTGACCATCACGACCTCTCGCCGGAGTTGTACGACGCAAACTCAGGAGGCAGAGGAAACCCGATCGTGCGCCGCGCACTGCTCGCGCTGGAGTGGCTCTCGTGCCGCGTAGCGGACCACGTGATTGCCACTAACGAAACTTACAAACGAATCGAGATGGAGAGATGTGGGGTTCCTGCCGAGCGCATCACGGTCGTTCGAAATGGGCCCGATCTTACCCGCTTCAATCCCATCGAGCCAAGTCCGGATTACCGGCCGCAAGGCAAGACGGTTATAGCGTACCTCGGAGCGATGGGTTTGCACGATGGACTTGACTGTCTTCTGCGGGCGCTGCATCATCTTGTAAATACGCTGCAGCGGTCTGATTTCCACTGCGTTCTCATCGGCGACGGCCAAGCACTGGAGGGACTGAAGGCGCTGACCACCAGACTCGAACTAGACGGGTTTGTTCAGTTCACCGGATGGCTTTCGGGTGAGGAAAAACTTCGGGCCCTCTCTTCCGCCGACATTTGTGTCGATCCGGATCCCTGCAACCCATACAATGATTGCTCGACGATGATCAAGATCGCTGAATACATGGCGCTCAGAAAACCAATCGTAGCCTTCGACCTGCACGAGAGCCGCTACACCGCTAAAGACGCCGCCCTGTTCGCCTGCGGTAATGACGAACTGGACTTCGCCCGCAAGCTTGTAGATCTGATGGATGACGAGCCTTCGCGGCACTTCATGGGAATGTCTGGTCGATTACGTGCCGAGCAATGCCTGTCGTGGGCGCACTCGGTCCCCAACCTCCTTGCTGCGTATAACGCGGTAACCACGGGGGGACGCAGCAGACGGGCGACTCTTTCACCTGAGCCAACGATTAAGAAAAGGTAAGTCTGAGCCTGGCTTGGATCAACATGAACCGACTTCTGAAATACAGCGGCTGGGGCTTGGTCTGCGCGAACTTGATAGGTTATCTTTGGTTTCGGCACAGCGCGATCGCTCACGCTCAGCAAACTGCTGCTGCCCAGCGACCGTCGGGAATAGGTCGGAGTTTCACCATCGACTTGCCAACTCCCGCCATGATGGATCGCGTGGTTCTGTGGCGAGCCGACTTCGAAACCGGTGACGCGTCCCAGATGTTTTACCCGGCTGCCTGGGCTGACGGGTTGGAAGGTGGTGGCGTCTTCACCAGCGGGCATGCTGGCGCGGAGACATCATTGGAGTACGCACACAGCGGCACCTTTTCCATGAAGATGACAATCACGGCGCCCCCGGTGAGCGCGGTTCGGCTCTTCCGGTGGCTCGAACCGCAACTCTACCCGGAACTCTACTATAGCGTCTGGTACTACCTACCTCAGCAGTATGTTGTCCAGGATCAGGATACCGCGGGCTACTGGAACCTCTTTCAGTGGAAATCCAAGCTCAGGCCCGATCGGATAGACCCATTCTTTGTGTTGAACATCCAGAATGGGAGCGACGGCAAGATGTACCTTTACTTGTTCGACTGGCAGACCAGACAGTCCTATGTGCAGCAGCGCATGGAAGCGCCTGCCGGGCAGTGGTTCAATGTGACCGCACGCTACCGCTGCGCTGGCGACCGTACGGGGCAGGTCACTTTCTGGCAGGATGGTCTCCAGTTGTTGGATGTTCAGAACGTGGCGACACGATACGCCGATGGGGATTGCCAGTGGAGCGTGGACAACTATTCCACCGGTCTTCTTCCCACCCCTTCTGTGTTTTACGTAGATGATGCCGAAATTTTTCTGCTGCAAGAGCGGCAACCCTGACGGCTATCGGAAATCGAACTTATGGCTCCAACGTATATACATCCCGGTGCGATTGTCGACACCCTGACAATAGGGACAGGCACAAGGATCTGGGCTTTCACTCACGTGCTTCCGGGTGTCTCAATCGGCGATCAGTGCAACATCGGCGAGCACTGCTTCCTGGAGACCGGCGCCGTGATCGGGAACAATGTCACCATCAAAAATGGTAACCAGATATGGGAAGGCGTTACAGTCGGGGACGGCGCATTCATTGGACCGAATGTTTCGTTCACGAACGATCTGTATCCACGCTCCGCAAGGCTGCCTGAAGCGGAGGCGCGATACGCCGACAAGAACTGGCTCACTCCCACCGTGATCGAGCGAGGCGCTTCCATCGGTGCAGGCGCGATCATCGTGGCGGGACGCACAGTAGGCGAGTTCGCGCTGGTTGGAGCAGGAACGCTGGTAACGCAAAATGTTCCTCCGTATGCCATAGTCGTCGGTGTCCCTGCCCGGAGGGTGGGGTGGGTTTGCAAGTGCGGAAGGCGCCTCCACTTCGGCGAGATTGAGACGTCGTGTGTTGCATGCGGGCTCAACTACATCCGGAAGGACGACCTCATAGGTGTCGAACCGTACGCGCCCCCGGCCGCAGCCCGAGTCTGACATTCTGTTCCCACGCTGCTTGCGGCCGCCCTTCATCCGGGTACGGCCCTGGCCCTAACCAAAGTAGAGTGTGTTTAATGTCCATGAAAGAAACTGCGGCGTATCTGGTCTCGCGCGGAGCAAGGCACATCGGACTCAGCCGCGCGCTTCGCATGCTGGGCAGGCGCCGTCTTGTGGTTCTGAACTATCACGGAGTGGTCCCCGACGAGTATGCACGAACTCCGTTGATACATCCCAACGTTATCGGTGTGACCGAGTTTTCTCGCCAAATGGCCGACGTCGCTCGGCTTTTCCACCCCATAAATGTGTCCGACCTGCAGAACTGGGAAAGTGGAAAGCCCAACGCGTTGCTTGTGACATTCGACGACGGTTATAGAAACGTGCTTACACATGCTGTTCCGGTGCTGGAGCGCTTTGGAATACCGGCCCTGATGACCATTTGCCCCGGCTATGTAGGTCAGAGCCGAATGCTGTGGCCGGATGAGATCCATTGGCGACTGCTGTGGTGGCCGGAAAAGATCATTCCTTTGCCTGAGGGCGCGCAACAATGGCCTTGTCCCTGTGAGTTCAGCCCCAAACTGGCACTCGCCAACTCTCTGCGCGAGGCATGCAAACGCATACCTCACGAGCATGCAATGGAGTATCTCGAAAAGCTGCGCAAGCATCCGGTGAAAGAGGCCAACCCGGAGGTGTCCGGATTTCTCTCGTGGGACGACGTGCTTACACTTCAGGCCAGAGGCTTCGAAATCGGCTCCCACACTATGGAACACCCCATCCTGGCGCGCGTAACTCCCGAATACCTGGCAGCCGAACTTCGGGAGAGCAAATTGAGCATAGAGCAGCGGACTGGGCGCGAGTGTTCGAGTTTCGCTTATCCGAACGGCGGGCGTGCAGATATCTCGCGTGCCGCGGTGAACGAAGTGAAGGGCGCCGGCTACCGGTTCGCCTTCACTGTGATGGGGCAACCTGTTTCAGTTGGCGACGATCCACTTCTGCTCGACCGGATCTACATCCCCGCTCTAAGCTCGCCCTCTGAGTTTGAGGGGCGAATCAGCGGCCTGCACAGCGCTATCAAGCGGTGCCGTGTTTGACGATTATCAGCACAGGCATGAGCCAGTCGCACCTCATACTTCGAAACACAGTGGCCCTAGCCGCTGCGCGAGTTACCGAAAAGGGCGCCAACGCGGCTCTCGGCTTGCTTGTTGCAAGGTACCTTGGCGCTTCGGCGCTGGGGGTATATTCCGCCGCGATCGTTGTTTTGACTGTGGTTACTCTTACTTCCGAAATGGGATCCACTACGTTCCTGGTGCGGGAGATTGCCAGAGATCGAAAAGTGTCGGGTACCTACCTCGTCCACTTCGGCGCCATTACGATACTCCTCTCCTTGCTCGCAATGGCGGCCGCCCTCCTGCTGGTCCCTCATCTGGATTATTCGCCGCAGCTAACAGCGTGCGTATACGTGATCGTGTTTGCTACCATTCCTGCCGTTCTCCGAACGATGCAGGAAGCGGTGTTCGTCGCGCACCAGCGAGCGAGTTTCATCGTCTGGTCCACTGCGGTGGGTGCGGTGATCAACTTGGTCGCCGGATTCGTACTGCTCCGGCGTGGATCGGGCATAGTCGCGATCATCGCGGTGTTTGTAGCAGTCCAGTACATCATGAGCTTCTTCTACCTGGGCCTGCTGAATCGGTACGTATGCAGATTGAGGATGAGCTTCGATTTCCGCGTCGCGTGGGCCTTGATTCGAGAAGTGAGAACCTTCGCGGGCTCGTCTATTTTGGGCGGTGTACTGGCACGTCCGGAAGTGATCATCCTTGCGCTGTCTCGGAATGACACTCAACTGGGCTATTACGCCGCCGCGTTGCGGGTCGTTGAGCTATGGGGCGTGGTTGCGGAAACGTACATGCGCAATGTCTTGCCTGTTCTGTCGCACGCATATATTTTCGAGAGGAGCAGGTGTCAGGGTCTTCTCGCGCAGTCAGTGAAGTTGCTACTTGC
>JAOAPO010000474.1 GCA_025462945.1 Bryobacterales bacterium | reverse complement strand
CGGCCGCGGCCTACGTTCATCTGGAACAGAGCTCGGACGATCCAGCCCTCCGCTCCAGGCTTGGCCCGCTGCAACGAGCTCTTCAGTCCGGGAGTAGCCGGCGACTTTACGCCGGCGCCAGATCAATCCTTCGACGCATGCAGGAAGGCAAGATCGGGCTGCAGGAAGCGCCGCTGGCCGCGGTAACCGATCTATGGTCCGCGGGCCTGGTGCTGGAGCGCGAGTCGCGCAGGATCCGCCATTTCGACCGCCGGGGCTCGGTCAGAGGAGGAGAGGGGCGATGATCGTGGCGCTGACCAGAAAGAGGAGATTAGCGGTCAACCTGCTCCGATATCTTGCAACAGGCGTGCTTGTCATCGCAGCGCTTGTCGCTGCGCGCTATGGCTGGCGCGTTTATGTGACTTCGCCATGGACGCGCGACGGTATGGTTCGGGTGCAGGTCGCAAACGTGGCGCCACAGATCTCCGGGCAGATCGTTGAACTGCGAACACGCGACAATCAGCACGTTCACAAGGGAGATGTGCTCTACGTCATCGAGAAGTTCGATTTCGAGGTGGCGCTGGAGAATGCCAGGGCAACGATTCTCACGCGAGAGGCCGACCTGGAAGTCAAGAAAGCGCAGAACGCCCGGCGGGCGGTTCTTACGACGCTGTCGACCTCGATCGAGGAAAAGCAGGTGTTCGACGGAAACGCGAAGATGGCGGAAGCCGCCCTTGCGGGCGCCAGGGCTGCGCTCTCGCAGGCCGAGATCAATCTTCAGAGAACGGAGGTACGGTCTCCCGTCGACGGCTACGTCACCAATCTGTTGATGCGCGTGGGAGATTTCGCCCGGGCGGGTTCGCCGAACCTGTCGGTGATCGACGAGCATTCCCATTGGATCGATGCCTATTTTGAGGAGACAAAACTCGCCAACATCCACGTTGGCGACCCGGTGGAGGCGACGCTGCTGGGCTTTCAAGATCCGATCAGGGGACGGATTGAGAGCATCACGGGCGGCATTAGCGCCGCGAACGCGGCCAGCAGCACACAAGGTCTTCCAAACGTCGACCCGGTCTTCACCTGGGTTCGGCTCGCGCAGCGAATTCCGGTGCGCATCAGCATCGAACGAGTCCCGCCGGACGTACCGCTCGTCGCAGGAATGACCTGCAGCATCTCGGTTGTCGGAGGAAAGGGAATGCCGGTAGCCGGCCGTGACCGGGGATTATTCTATCGGCTGGAAAGCCTGCTTTAGGGAAATCCGATGGGCGCACCGAGGGATATCGATTTGGGAGGCATCATGGTGTCTCCCTTTGTGCGAGATCTGTTCCTCGCACTGGTGATCCTGATCGCGGTTCGATTTGTGGTCGGCCGGCTTGGATTGCGATCAATGTTCGCGAATCCCCCGCTCGCGGAGGCGGCCCTGTACGTCTGCATCCTCGCGTCGCTCATCGTATTTTGGATCTGAGCGACCGCCGGGTGTTCTGAACTGTTGCAAACACAGCTTGCGATGTAATTTATTGATAATACTTGATAAATCAGCTTAATGGGCGGCGCAACATTAACCTTCCATAACACTGATTAACGAGCCAAGGGCGGTCCGTTCCTGCACTCTCTCGCCGATCCGAAGCCTCGTCGAGAGAATGATCATGGAAGCACTTCAAGCCATCGCACC
The DNA here is from genome assembly GCA_025462945.1 of Bryobacterales bacterium. GTDB lineage: Bacteria > Acidobacteriota > Terriglobia > Bryobacterales > Bryobacteraceae > BOG-234. The sequence goes on along the minus strand of JAOAPO010000474.1, from coordinate 1,053 downwards.
AGAGCCTGGCTTTGCGGCCGAGCAACAATTCCAACTGGTTGCGAACAGCCTGGCCAGGCTGCTTGAAATTGCAAGGCGGGAGTTCGAACGTGACCAGGAGGCGGCCAAGGCGTCGCTCATCACAGCATCGCACATCCTGCAAGCCGAGATCGACCGGTGTTCGGGCGCCAACAGCTCCGCAACGGGCGGCCTCGCGGCCTGGCAGATCTTTCGAGTACGAGCCTACATTGACAGCAACTTGCACCGCACCATTCACATCCGGGATCTCAGCACGGTCGCGCGTCGAAGCCCGGCGCACTTCTCACGCAAGTTCAAGCTGGCTGTCGGCGTGTCGCCACATGCCTTCGTGGTGAGAAGGCGTCTGGAGAGAGCCTGCCACCTGATGATGACCAGCGCGGCAGCGCTGAGCGAAATAGCCTTGAGCGTCGGTTTTTCCGATCAAGCCCATCTATGCAGGCTGTTCAGGCAGGCCTTTGGCCAAAGTCCTGCCAACTGGCGACGTGAGCACGGGACCCCTGACGAAATAGCCGCGAGAACCGGCTAACTCGCTGCTGCGCGAGGTCTGAAATTGTCATTCATCGGGCCATGTGGCAGACTTGCTGCCAGGGCTCGGTATGACCAACCGGCTGGCGTATTGTCGTAGGGCCTTTCCCAGCCGGGTTGGTGAGCCGCTCGACGGTGGAGCGCGGCAGTTGTATCCATCTTCTCTGCTCGCAGATGGGAGTGCCAGCTTCCAGACCTTGCTGGAAGATGGCGAACGTGTTTTCCGCAGGGTCGGTCGCCACGCCAACGCTGGCGGCTCCGTGCTGCCTGCCGCAGAGCATCCCACGTCTGCCACCCGCGATCGTCTTGGGCACGCATATGCACGGAAGGATGAGTTGGATGGCGCGTGGGCGCTGGGTCAACGCAAGTTGATGCGTCAGGACGCCCGGACCACGCTGGTGCTCAAGGATCCCGGCGCCGGGCCGCTCCCGCGATTGCCCGGCGTGGCGGTGGAGTCGGCATTTTGAACCGCTCCTCTCAACCCATGCCGACCGTTCTCCGTTACGGCAT
>JAOAPO010000469.1 GCA_025462945.1 Bryobacterales bacterium | reverse complement strand
CCGTAGATCAAGACGCGACCGTTGGTGCCAGCCATCAGCGAAAGCTGGTGCCGAAGGGCCTTCATCGGCACGCTTTCGCCAACGATGTTCGGTTTGGTGGCAGCCGACTCACGCAGCCGCTCGTTTGCCAGCCGCAGCCGGCGGTTATCGCAGGCATTGCGCAAAACGAGCAATACCCGTTCAATCGAAAGCGGCTTTTCCAGGAAGTCGAAGGCCCCAAGCTTGGTTGCGCGGACAGCCGTTTCGATTGTCCCGTGGCCCGAGATCATCACAACCACTGGCCGGTCCGCCGCAGGAATCTGCTGGATGCGTCCGAGCGTTTCCAGGCCGTCTATGCCTGGCAGCCAGACGTCGAGGAGAACAACTTCGTGCTGGTACCCCGAAAGACTATCGAGGCAAGCCTCGCCCGTCTGCACCGTGGCGACCTGGAAGCCCTCATCGCGCAGCGCTCCGCCCAGAGACTGCCGGATACCGGGTTCGTCGTCAACAATCAGGACTCGGGGTGTCGTCATAGAGTTCGGGCAGGTTTCCGGCGCTGCGGATCACGCACTGAACGCGGTGGCAGCTATCAGAGCTTTCGTTTCATCCGGAGCGAATGCCTGCACCTCTACAGTAAACCGAGCGCCGCACGGTTCGTTGTCTTCCACGCGAATGCTGGCGTCGTGTTCGGCGAGTATGTGGCTGATGATCGCCAGTCCGAGACCCGTTCCTCGCATCTTGGTCGAGAAATACGGGAGGAAGAGCTTATCTTTCTCGTCCGGCGTGATGCCACAGCCGGAGTCCGCAATCATGATCTCCACAGAATCAGCCACTCCCGCACGCGTCGCCACGTGCAGGACGCGCTCTGAGGAATCCTTCATCGCTTCGGCCGCGTTGTCCACCAGGTTCACGATGATGCGCTTGAACTGCTCGGGGTCGACATTGACAGGCGGCAGCCCCGGCGCAAGATCCACTACCGTTTCAACCCCCTCCAGCCTGCCCTCAAAAACATTCATGGCACTCGTGACCACGTCATTCAGGTCGCAAACCACGGGCTGGGCGGAAGGCAGCCGCGAAAACTGGGAAAACTCATCAACCAGTCTCTTCACCGATGCCGATTCGTCGAGGATTGTCGTCGCACATTCTCGCAGCAGGTGTCCGACTTCCGGTGCGAGCGGCGTGCGATTCAAAAGGCGCAGGATACGTTCCGCGGACAGCGCGATCGGCGTCAGCGGGTTCTTGATCTCATGCGCAACACGCCTCGCAACTTCGCTCCAGGCCGCGGTCTTCTCGGCCCGCAACAAGTCGCTCGTGTCCTCAATGACGACCACGAAGCCGGTGTTCCTGCTGCGCTCGACCGCCGCAACCGATACGCCCAAATGCAGCGTCCGCTTCGCCGTCCTCATGTCGATTTGCTGAGTGGCCAGACCGGTCCGCCGTGCGCGATTCATCAGGTATCGAATCTCGGCGGTATCTTCACGGCTGAATAAGTCTTCGAGACGAGAGGCCTGCCTCGCACCAGCCTGGGGCAGCATTTCATCGAGGGCCTTGTTCACGCGCTGGACGCTGCCTGCGGAATCCACCGAGATAATTCCTGTCGGGATGCTTTCGAGGATGGCTTCGGTGAAGCGCCGCCGCTTCTCCAGTTCTTCCCTGTTCGCCTCCAGATCCGCCGCCATGCGATTGAAGCCGCCAACCAGCTGAGCCAGTTCGTCGATGGCGCGAACCTCCACACGATAACTCAAGTTGCCGCGGCTGACTTCTTCCGCAGCACGCAGCAGGGCGGAGATGGGCGTACTAATCTGCCGGGCGAGATAGTGGGCGAGCCAACCCGCCACAAAGAGGATGAACAGCGCGATCAGCATCAGGATCTGCAGGTAGCTGGTGCGCACCTGCTTCTTCTGCTCCGCCAGCTTATTGAACACCTCCGCGTCGGCACGGACTTCGGCCAGCTGGGCCGCAACATTAATCGGGATGGCTTCTTCAACGATTACGGTGCCGACTGGCCTGCCGTTTTCGAGTATGGGTGCGGCGGCCGGATAGGTGGTGGAACCCGCATGCGTCGAAAAGTCGCCGTAGCGAGCGACCGGCTGCATCGAATTTGGGGGAAGAATGCGGGCCGCCCGGATGCTCCGCTGCTGGCAGAATGCCGCCAGCCAGGGCGTGGAGGCCTCAGGGTGCAGAATTTGGTCGTGCGTCTCGGGCAGCGACGCGATGAGTTGGGCCTCGGCCAGCGCCTTCCCTCGTGTCTGCTGCTCCAGCGCGGCGGAGATGTTGCTGAAGTGCGCATTCACATGCTCGTTCGGCCCCGTGAACCATCGCGCGAGAGTCCGGTTCATGACATAGAAATTGAACAGAACCATGAAAAACACGGGCATCAGCGTGAGTGCCAGAGCACCGGCCACCAGTTTGGTACGGATGCCCGAACCGATCTAGCCGTCACGCCGGTCCATCCAGATCTTCATCAGGATGCGGAAGAGCATAAAACCGAGGGTGACGGTGAGAAGGAAAATCAGCAGCGAGATGCTGAAGAAGACCAGCGTCTGCTCAACTGCCGGTTTGAAGTCTCCGAAGCTGAAGGAGCCCTGCCAGATCACCAGCGTTGCGGAGATCGTCAGCAGAATGGCCACCAGCGCGTTCAGCAGACGGTTCTTCATAGACAGCCCGGGGGCTGGACTCAGTATAACCGGACAAAAAAGGGGTGGCGTGATTCGCCACCCCTCGTAAGAGCTGCTGGTGCCGAACCTCAGAAGAGGAGCTTCAGCGCCAGTTGCAGGTTGCGGTTCTCGGTGGAGGTCAGGTTGTCCTGCCGAATTCCCTTTTGGGCCGTGACGTAGTTCCTGGACGCCGTGTAAGCGGAGACGTCCGTGTTTGAGCTCACGACGTAGAGGTTCGAATGATTCATCGCGTTGAAGGCTTCGGCCCGCAGTTGCAGCCGGAATCGCTCAGTGAGGCCGAAGGTCTTGTGAACAGCGAAATCCAGGTTCCAGTTGCCCGGTCCCCGGAACGCGTTACGACCCGTCATATTACCGGGGAACGGGCCGAAGTCGGAGACGCCCACGATGGGGTTCACGTAGCTGCTGTTGAATGTTCCCGCGTTCATGTACGCGAACTCGTTCGGGTTGGTGGTCGGCGTTTGTGTGTAGACCGGAGACGGCGGACTGTCGTACATCACGCGGGGGCATAATACGTACGCCGCGTTGGTGCAGTCGAACAGCGAAAACGGCGAGCCGGTGCGGGCGGAGATATTGCCCACCAGAGTCCAGCCGCCCGCCACCCGATCCAGCATCTTGTTCGAGAACTTATACGGGATATCCCAGATCGTCGCGGCTATAAAGCGATGGCGGACGTCAAATTCCGCGTTGCCCTTGTCGAGGCCGGGGTTCAGCGGATCAAGCAGACCAAGGTTGCCCGAGCCTGTGACCGTCTCGCTAAAGGTATTGCTGATGTTGTCGATCGCGTGTGACCAGGTATAGTTGGCACGCAGCGTCAAACCCTGTTTGCGGAAGTTCCGAAGGTCGGTACGGATGTTCAGCGAGTTGTAATTCGAGAAGCCTCCGTTTGTGCGGTAGTTGATGTACGAGTACTGGTCGTTAATGCGGGCGGTGGTGCTGCCCGTTCCCCCGTAGAGCAGTCTCGAGCCAGGGATATTGAGGCGATTGATGGTATACAGATCCGAGCCTTTGCTTCCGGTGTACTCGGCCGCAACGATCAGATCGGTACCGAACTGATGTTCAACCGACCCGCTCCACAACTGCGACCGGGCAGTGCTGATGTAAGGATCGACCGCGCGTAAGGTGGCAGCGCCGAAGGCCTTCGTTCCGGTGCTGCCCGCCAGCGGACCAGCGTTGCTGTTGGTGATCGGGATGGTGGGTACATCGGCGCCGGCCACGAGGGCGACCACTGCGTAGTTCGGAGGATTCTGGATCACGTTGAACGTGACGTTGCCGAAGTTCGGAACGTAGCCCATGCCCCAGCCGCCGCGGATGGACGTCCTGCCGTCGCCGAACAGGTCGTACGCGAAGCCAAGGCGGGGGGAGAACAGCTTGTAGTCCTTCCGCCACAGCCCGCTAAGTGGGTTCGCCGGATCGGTGGAAACGAGGACCCGCCCCGCACCGGCCTGAGTCTGGAGGTTGGAACCCTGCCCCATAAAGAAGTTGGAGTCGAGAGCCTTATTGCGGTTTGCCTGCGGTCCGAAATACTCCCAGCGAAGACCGAGGTTCACGGTGAGGCGAGGCCGCAGCTTCCAGCTGTCCTGCGCATAAAGTGCACTCTCGTGGACGATGTTGCTGCGGCTAAAGTTCGGGGGACCGACGGGCAGGGTCAGAGTGCATTCCGGCGTCACCACACCGCCGCGGCACGGGTACTTGCCCTGCGGATAAACGGCTGCCTCGAAGTCATGCAACTGGCCGCTCACCAGCCCGCTGAGCGCGGTGGCCGGGTTGGTGCCGAGGGCCGCAACCGCTTCAGCGTACGCGCCGAAGGTCCGGTTGTCGTTCAGGTAAGTTAAAAGACCACCGAAACGCAGGTTGTGTTGACCGAATGTTTTGGTGATGTCTTCATTCAGCTGGTAGTAGTTCTGCGGACCGCCGAACGGGATGGAGTTGTCGGGCGTCCGCGGCGAGTAGCCAGGGTAGAGAATACTTGCACCGCCGAGACTGTTGGTTGCGCTGAGAGTAGTGTAGAGAGTCGGCCCGATCGGTGCTTCGGCGAGGGGCTGAAGCTCGGAGATGCGGTTGAAGCTCAGCTTCGTTTGGCTGACCAGCGACGGTGAGAAAACATGCGTTGTAGAAAGCGTATAGGCGTTATTGAGCTGGAAATCGGCGGTGTCATAGCCGACGTACGGGCTGTCGGTGAGGGTACCGGGGAAGAAGGTCGCGTCGTACCGTGCGTAGCGGAAATACACCTGCGTCCGATCGGACAAATTGTAGTCGACGCGGCCCGCGAGGTTCAGGGTATTCTGCGGATCGCCGCCACCGGAGTCAGCGGGAACGTTGTAGCCAACACGTTGATACACGGGAGTGTTTGCGGGGATCACGGTGCAGGAGCCGGTGGTGCAGATGGAGCCGCGGGTGAAAGTCTGCAGCGGGACAAGGCCCGGCTTGAGCTTTCCGAACGTATTGAAGAAATTCCGAGTTTCGGGCGCGGAGAGTGCCAGCAGTTCGGGAGTGACTACGGTCGCAAATTTCGTGGCGGTACTGCGAACGCGAATCCATTCCGGGTTGCCGAAGACAAACAGCTTGTTCTTGATCAGAGCGCCGCCAGCGGAGAAGCCGAACTGGTTTCTGGTGAACGGCGCGATTGGGATGCCGTTCGCGTTGTTGTCGAACGTGTTGGAGGTCAGAGCTGAAACGCGGTTGAACTCGTACGCGCTGCCATGCCAGGTGTTCGTTCCGCGCTTGGTATCCACGTTGACCATGCCGGCGAGCGACCGACCATATTCAGCCGTCGGGTTGCTGGTAATGATCGTGATTTCGCCGACCGAGTCCAGAGGGGTACGGACGGCGATCCTGGTATCGAAGTTATTATTGTTCGGCACGCCGTCCAGAAGGATGCCGACGTCGCTGGCTCGAAGGCCGTTGATCGAGAACCCAACTCCCCTGGTTCCGCCCGTGGGATCTGCATCGGTGGTGTTACCGACAGTTCCCACAAGAGCATAGGGATTGCGAGTTAGGGTGGGTAAGTTCAGGACCTCGCTGGTACTGATGGTCGCCCCGACAGTTTGACTTTCCGTATTTACTCGAACGCTGGACTCACTTACTTCAACAACGGTTGTTGTGGAGCCAACATTCAGGTGAGAATCGAGGCCGATCCGCGAGCCGACGGTCACACCCACCGTTTGCTTCAGGGTCTCAAACCCAGGCGCCGTAGTTGTTACTTCATAAGTGCCTGACTGCAGATTCGCGAACACGTACGTCCCGGATGTGGCTGCGACAGTCCGCTTTGCCTGTGTCGCTGTATCGACCGCCACCACAGTTGCGGAAGTAACTATCGCGCCGCTCGGATCGAAAACGGAGCCGGCAATCTGACCCGTTTCGGTTTGAGCGAACAACGTGACGCTCCCAATAAGAATGAGCGCCGCAGCTGCAAGGGCGCGTAAAAAGCTTCCTTTAAGCATGAAGCCTCCATAAAGATAAAGAGAAAGACATGCACTCCGAGACTGCATGTCTCGCGCCATGTGGAGACAAATGACAACGCATTGACAGGACGGAACTTAGTAAGTCGACAGGTCAGGCTAAAATCCGTTATCTCGAATTTCAGGGGGTCAGACGGCGCGTGGATATCCGTAAACCGAAATCCTACGCCCGTAAAGTCAAGGACAGTGTGGCGAAGTCACTCCACAGTGGCGGATGCTGGGGCGAACCCTGCCTGGCTTGTGGTGAACACGCCGCACTCAGCGCGCTACCCGACCTGCTGCCGCTCCATTTCTGTACCCACCGAGAGGATTTCGGCCTCGGCAAACGGTGGTCCGATAATCTGCAGTCCCACCGGCAGGCCCTTCACCGGCAGCGGGATGGAGACCGCCGGCATCCCGATTACGTTTACAGCCCGGACGAACCGTGTTGTGGCCAGACGCACGTCTTCGGCGACGCCATCAATCATCACCTCAGCCTCGCCGATCCGGGGAGCCACGATGGGCGCGGTGGGAGTGAAGATGCAGTCGACGTCGCTCCACACCTTCGCCCATTCTTTCTGATACAAACGGCGGAGGCGCTGGGCATTCACGTAGTCCGTGGCAGCGATGAAGCGGCCCTGATCGAGCAGGGCGATGACGTCGGCACCAAAGTCGTCCCGCCGGTGGAGATGCGGCTCCAGCAGAGCAGCAGCTTCCGAAAGCAAAATAACCCGGCTCACGATGTTGATCTCCGACGGGCTCGGGACGGTGAGGGAAACGAGTTTGGCCCCCTGCGATTCGGCATACTTCACTGCGGCGGCAAAAGCGTCTGCCACTTCAACCGACACACGCTCGCCGTAGAAGTTACGCGGGATTCCAACCCTGAGACCCTGTAACGAACCTGCCCGGGAGTAAGTGCCGACGGGTTGAGCCGATGAGGTATCGTCCCGCTCATCAGCGCCCGCGATCGCGTGCAGCACGAGTGCAGCGTCGTGCGCAGTGCGGGTTAGCGGCCCCATGTGGTCAAGGCTGAAGTCGAGCGGCAGCACTCCATAGCGGCTGACCCGGCCTGACGTGGGCTTGAGGCCGACGCAGCCGCAGTACGCTGCGGGGATGCGAATCGATCCACCGGTGTCGCTCCCCATGCCGAAGAAAACACTTCCGGCGGCGACTGCGGCACCGGACCCACCGCTTGAGCCGCCAGGAATGCAGTCCGTATTCCGCGGATTGCGAATCGCCCCATAGTGGGGGTTATTGCAGGTGATTCCGTACGCAAACTCCTGCAGGCCCGTCTTGCCCATCAGAACCGCGCCCGCGGCGCGCAGCTTCTCGTAGACCGCCGAATCGTGGTCTGGGACGTGGTCGGCGAAGATTTTCGAGCCGCAGGTGGTGCGAATTCCTTTCGTGGAGAACACGTCCTTGAGGCCATACGGGATGCCGTGCAGCGGGCCGCGGTCCACGCCCGAAGCCAGTTCCTCGTCCGCCTGCTTCGCCTGCGCGAGGGCGAGTTCTTCCGTGATGGTCATGAATGCATTCAGCCGCGGCTGTTCCGCGTGTATCGAGCGCAGAGACTCCTGTGCCAGTTCGACGGCGGAAATCTTGCGGGCGCGAAGCTGCGCTCCCGCCTCGGTGATCGTACGGAATTCGCTCATTCGCCTTTAACCGCCCCTTCTGACAGTGTGATCGCGGGTTCCAGCTCATACGGGATCTTCGCTTTCAAGGGCGCGAAATCGCAAACGAGCGCTTCGAGGGACGGAACCAGGCGTGCGACCTGTTCCTCCGGAATATTCAAGCCGCGAGCGCGGGCCAAAGCCATCCAGTCAGTCATCACGCAATACTATAAGCCAGTGCCCGACCTCCTCTTCGTTTACGGCTCGCTGCGCAGCGAATTTGACAATGTTCATGCGGTCCGCCTGCGCACAGAGTCGCGGTTTGCAGGACCGGCGACGGTGGCGGGTTCCATCTTCCTGATCGGGCCGTATCCGGGCTTCAGAGCTGAGCCCGGCGGCGTCGTGCAGGGAGAAATCTATTCGCTCGCCAAGCCCGCCGCAACACTGGCCCACCTGGACGAATACGAAGGCATCCAATACACTCGCGTGGCCGTTCGGCTGACTTCACAGGACAGCGAGGCGTGGATCTACGAATACGCCGTGCCGCTGCCCCTTACCGTGCGGATCGCCTCCGGAGATTTCACTCGGCTTTGAAGTTCTCCGGGCGCATCTCGTCGAATCTGCAGGTGAACGCTGTCAGCCGCCTCACGGCCGAGAAGCGCGCAACCGGTGCCACGCTTCTCGATCTGACCGAGTCGAATCCGACCCATGCGGGAATTCATTACCCCTCTGGGTTTCTCAATGCATTGGCAAACCCGTTGGGAGCAGTCTATGAACCGGAGTCGTTCGGACTGCTTTCGGCCCGTGAGGCGATCGCAGAGGATGAAGGCGTAGATGTAGAGCGGGTGGTTCTGGCTTCCAGCACCAGCGAGGCTTACTCCTGGCTGTTCAAGTTGCTCTGCGATCCAGGCTGCGAGGTGCTCGTGCCCCGCCCCTCCTACCCTCTGTTCGATTACCTTGCCAGACTCGAATGCGTCGAGGTGCGTCACTATCCACTCTTTTACGATCAGGGCTGGTACATCGATTTCCATGCTTTGAAGCAGTCCATCAACCAGCGGACCCGCGCGATCGTTCTCGTCAATCCGAACAATCCCACCGGGCATTACGTGAAGCGGCACGAACTGGCGGAGCTGGTTGAACTCGCTGTCCATCACGGCCTCGCGATCATTTCAGACGAAGTCTTCGCGGGCTACCCGATCTCTCCTGCCGCGGGCAGCATACCGACGCTGAAGGGCGTGGCCGATCCGTGCGTCTTTACCCTGCATGGCCTCTCGAAGGCTGTGGGCCTGCCGCAGATGAAGCTTGCGTGGATGCTCTGCAATTGCCCTCAGGAAGCCATGGCGCGGCTGGAGATCATCGCCGACACTTACCTTTCCGCCGGCACTCCGGTCCAACTCGCGCTGCCCTCTCTGCTCGCACTGCGACCCTCGGTGGAGCAGCAGATCCGGGAGCGCGTGAGGACGAATCTCGCCATTCTGCCGCGGCATTTGGTTGTGGAGGCCGGGTGGTACGCGGTCGTGCCTGTCCATGATGAGGATGCGGTCGTCGAGACCCTGCTGCGAGACCATGACGTCCTGGTGCAGCCGGGTTACTTCTATGACTTCGAGCGGTCCGGATACGTCATCGTCAGTCTGTTAACCCCGCCCGACATATTCAGGCGGGGGGTTGCGGCACTTCAGACAGTCACGTCGCTCCAGTTCGGGGCCAACAGCTAACGCAGGTCGATGGAGCAAGGCTTCGGCGCGTTCACTGGATTGCACCGAACTTTGCCGGGAAGGCTGACGCTGTAGCCGGAGCCCTCGGCTTTCCAGTCGAAGGGGTAGTCAGTGCTGAGGATCTGGGCTCCGCTGCCGATGGCCAAATCGCGGCGCGTTGTGTTGCCGTCGCGGACTGCCGCCGCGCTGCCGTCCGTCATCGTTCGAACGAGATAGCCTTTGCGGACCAGTTCGGGGATCTCTTTCGAAGCGGGATCGTTCATCTTTACGAAGGCAGCGTCGGGCGTACCGGGCTTGCCGTTGGTGAAAATCATGCGACCCTTGAGCGCGGGATGCCCGTCCGTGTAGAGCGGCGTGACGCGCTCCTGATCGAGCAGGAACACGACCTTGCCGCGAGCCCAGTCGAGCGTAGGCCAGCCGTCCTGCAGGACAGCTTCTTCGAGTGTCCTGTGGTTGCCCCGGACGTCATCCGGCGTAACGACTTCTGCGGCTGGGAAGACGGAGCGGATCTCTTCATCGAGTGCGTCCATGGTCTGCTTCGTGATGGCTTCGGCACGGGCAAAGCCTTCGGCGGTGTGGCCTTCCTTGTTTTCGAGCTGGATGTAGATCGGAAGGTGGCCACGGTGCGCTTTCGACCAGGTACGAACGATCTGAAGGCACCGCACGAACGTGGAGCAGTGACTGCGAAAATCCACGTCATTGGCGTGAAGCACTTTAAAGCCAGGGCGCTTCATGGCTTCAGCCCAGCCCGCGGGCATGGGTGTGGCGGGAGTGGCAAGGCGAAGGAACAGCGGATCGGCAAAGAGGCCGCCCTTCGAGTCGCCGTAGACATCGATTTCGAGTTGCCGGACTCCGGCGTTAAGCTGCGCTTCGATTGGCGGGTGTTTGTAGGCGAGAGAATCTGCAGCCTTCGGATCTTTGGAGCGGAGCAGCGCCATCTCAGCAGGTGCAAGACCCGCGTGGTAGCTGTTGTGGGTACCCACGAACTGGATCTGGTTCATGCGCAGGGGTACCTGCGCGAAACAGAGAGTGCAAAAGGAGGTAAGGCAGAGCAGGCGACACATGCTCCTATTTTCGTCTGGCTGGTTGCTGAGCGGCGTCCCCGTACTGAATCGGTCCGCTTCCTCACACGGGCGCGGCTCAGAAGGTCGCGTCTGTGGGCCGCCGGGCCCGGCTAGACCTCTTCCAGGAAAGTCTTCAGGCGGAGGCTTCGGCTCGGGTGGCGAAGCTTGCGGAGGGCCTTGGCTTCAATCTGGCGGATGCGCTCGCGGGTGACCTGAAAGTTCTGGCCAACTTCCTCCAGCGTGTGTTCGCTGCCGTCATCAAGGCCGAAACGCATGCGAATGATCTTCTCCTCGCGTGGCGAGAGGCTCTTGAGGACCTCCGCAGTCTGTTCGTTCAGGTTCAAATTGATCATGTGTTCCGAGGGGGACACATGTGCCTGGTCGACGATGAAATCGCCCAGATGGGACTCATCTTCTGCGCCTACCGGAGTTTCGAGCGACACGGGTTCCTGCGCAATCCGCATAACGCGACGGATGCGGTGAACGGGCAGTTCCATTCGGTCAGCGAGTTCTTCGTTGGTGGGCTCCCGGCCTAACTCCTGCACCATTGCCCGGGAGGTCCGGATGAGTTTGTTGATCGTCTCGATCATGTGGACCGGGATGCGAATGGTCCGTGCCTGGTCGGCGATGGCGCGGGTGATTGCCTGGCGGACCCACCACGTTGCGTAGGTCGAAAACTTGTAACCCCGACGGTACTCGAATTTCTCAACGGCCTTCATCAGACCGATGTTGCCCTCCTGAATGAGATCCAGGAATTGAAGCCCGCGATTGTTGTAGCGTTTGGCGATGCTGACGACGAGCCGCAGGTTCGCTTCGATTAGTTCCTGCCTGGCGATGTCAGCCTGCCGATCAAACCGGGAGACGAGGTCGAGGGCCCGCCGGAGGTCGGTGGCCGGGGAACCGTAGAGCTCTTCGAGGTCCTGAAGGGTCTGGATCAGCTGCTTCTGATCGCGGCGGATTTCGCGAAGAACCTCGCCGGATCCCCCGCCGGACGCTTCGATAAGACGGTGGTTTCGCGCGATTTTCTGCTCGATGGGGCGAACTGCGTCGACGGCCTCTTTGAGCCGCGAAATGAGTTGCCGGACTGTCGAATGCTGAAAACGAATCCCGCAGACGATGCGCGAGATAACGACTGCCAGGCGGCCGAGTTCCCAGCGCAGGCGTTGATTTTGCTTTGGTTTAGTTTGGCGTGGAACTGCGACGAGTTTCTGCTTTAGTGCGATGAATCTACGGCGAAGTGTGGCGAGTTCTGTGCAGCAATTGATCAGTTCGGCGCCGCAGGCGTCCCAGCTTTCATCGGAGGGGATCGGGTCACTGGAGAGCAGGATATCTCGCACGGCGACGTTGCCGGCGCGTAGTTCTTCGCCGAGTCGAATAATCTCGCCGATGACGACGGGGCAGCGGGAGAGGATTCGGCGCGTTCGGGTTTGACCTCGCTCCATGCGACGGGCGATACCCACCTCGCCTTCACGGCTGAGCAGAGCTACGGAACCCATCTCGCGCAGATAGAGACGGACAGGATCGTGAGTCTTATCAACGGCATCGACTTCGAAAACTTCGTCGACTTCATCAGGCCGCCGTATATCCAGCTTGTCGTCGAGGTCGTCATCCAGAGCCATCTCTTCGATG
>JAOAPO010000449.1 GCA_025462945.1 Bryobacterales bacterium | reverse complement strand
TGCCGGGGATTGGCTCCGGTCCATAGCAGACTCTAGTTATATCCTGAAGTTGATGTTTCTGAAAAGTGTTTGGCTCGGTGCCGGATTTGCCGGAATTTCGTTGCTGCGCGGCGCGGAACCGGTGAGTTTCACCAATCAGGTGAAACCGATTCTGGTCGAGCGTTGTTTGGCTTGCCATTCGGACAAGGAGCGTTTCGGCGGGTTGTCGCTGGAGAAGTTCGACGACATCGCTGACTTTGTGACGCCTGGGGATACTGAGAAAAGCCGGCTGTTCGTGGTTGTTTCGGGCGAACGCGCCAAGATGCCGCGTGGCGGACCGCCGCTGAAACCGGAGCAGATTGAGACGCTACGCGCCTGGATCGAGCAGGGCGCGAAAAACGATGCGGCACCGGCGAAGCCCTAGCTGATTCGGCGTTCGAACTCGCGGCCGGCCCACCAGAGAGAGCCGATCCAGACCGCAACTACCGGTAAGACGAACAGCGGGCTGTAGAAGTGAACCGCCGTTGCGGCTCCGACTATGCCTAAAATCTGGGCGAGCGCGTTGCCGAAGCCGGTGCCTGATTGCAGCCGCCAGCGTAGCTGCGGACGGTTTTCGTGGATGGCTGGCTTACGCGCGAGGGCCAGTGCGGCAAGCGATCCGGCGAAACCGGCGAGAGGTGCGAGCGCGCCTGTCAGGAGCACCGTGACAGCGATGAAGGCCAGGTCTTTCGCCAGGATGATCTGCCAGCCGAGCAGCGGGAGCAGGCGGTAGCGGGTCATGCCGGCTCGTCCGTCAAGTCCGAACAGGGTCTGAGCGCAGGTGGAGATCGCGAGCAGTGTCATCAGGGTCGCCGGGAGAAATGCGTCGGCCGGGAGGAGTCCAGCGACACGATAGCCGAGGGCTGCGCCTCCGACGATGAGGGCACAGTAGAAGTCCAGGGTGCGGACGAGGGAGCGGAGGTTTTTGCGCACCAGTTCTCCCAGCCGCGATGGCAGCCGGGGCAGAAGGCCGGAAGCTCTTCCCTGCCCCTGCACGGTGAACGAGGGTGCGAGAAAGCCGACGAGGAAAACCGCCGCTGCGAGCAGGCCGAGTCCGAGGGAGACGCCGCGCCAGAGTGCAAACGCGGCAACGGCCCACGTCATGGGGTTGAGCCATGGACTGAGGAGTCGCACAACGCGGCGCTCCATCGCCGGGAGCGGCCAGATCAGGAAGCGGGAGGGCGGAATTTTACGAAGCGGGTCGGCGCTTAGGGGGAAGAATAAGACCAGGGCCGCGAGCACGCCGACGAACATCATCACGACCGGGTCCATCATGACCAGGAAGGCCATGCCAGCGTAGTAGAGGTTGTTGGACGGCAGATTGAGCAGCGACTGCTGCTCTCTGCGCAGCGCCTTCCAGAGCGCCCGGAGTACTGCTTCGATCCGGCTCCGGCTCACGGATGACCGAGCCAGGCAAGATCACCGTGGGTGGGTGCTTCAGCGAGATCGAAATAGGTCTGTTCAAGGGGTGCCGTGAGGTCAGCAGCGAGCGATTGCCAGACGATACGGCCCTCGCGGATGATCATGAACTGGCTGGCAATTTCCTGCGCTACGGGCAGGATGTGGGAGGTGAGAAAGACCGTGACGCCACGGGCCGCGGCCGCGACGAGGATGTCGCGCATGGCCTTCGACGTGACGGGATCAATTGCTTCGAAGGGCTCGTCGAGGAAAAGCGCTTCCGGATTGGGGAGCAGTGCCATCGCGAGGGATGTTTTTTTTCTGGTGCCATGAGAGCAGCGGCCAGCGAAGGTTCGGCGTGCGGGCGTGAGCCGGAGAGCGTCGATGAGTTGTTCGATGCGCGTATCAGCGGTGGTCGCGTCGAGACCGTAGACGTCGGCGGTAAGGCGGAGGTGCTCGTCCACGGAGAGATCTTCGAAGAGGCCGAGGTCTTCCGGCAGAACACCGATGCGTTGACGGACGCCGAGTGAGTCGCGCGCGACATCGCGGCCGCAGACGGTGGCTTCGCCCGCCGTGGGCTGGAGCAGACCCGTCAGCATCTTCACGGTGGTGGACTTGCCTGCACCGTTGGGCCCGAGGCAGGCGCAGATCGCGCCGCGCTCCACCGACATGGTGATGCCATCGACCGCGGTGAAGTTACCGAATCGTTTGGTTAGCCCGCGACATGAGATCACGACTCCATTCTAAAATCCGCGAATTGCTGTTCGGCTCTTTGGGCACATTCGCGCGCTGCGTGCAGCAGGGGTGCGGACCAGTTTGGGTCGCGGCTGAAGCCGGTGAGTGCTTCACGGGAGGCGGATCCCTCACGGCCTGCGGACCGGAGGCCACCCCATGCGACGATCTGCCCGAGCGTCCAGACAAGAGCAGTAAATTCGGCGATGTCGGCATGAGCGTCGCGAATGTTGAGACGGTCGCCGGTGGGTATCAGCTCTCGCAGCAGCCACCAACGGTTGTTCATGCGAACGGGTGTGAGGAGAGCCGGTTCTACTGCCTGCACGGCGGCTTCCGCAAAGGCTACGCGGTGAGGGTCGCTGGGGAACTTTGGCTGCGGAAGAGGATGGGCGCGAATGGTCGCGGAGGGAGGCTGGAACTTGAGGTCCAGCAGGAAATTGCCGTCGTCGCCTCCGCGACCTTTGACGAGAAGAACGTAGCGCGGGAGGCCGAGGCTGCCGGTGCCGGCGATTCTGCGGGCCGCGTCGAACAGGTCGAAAAAATGCGGCTTGGGCTGCTGCTTCGCGAACTCGGATGCAAAAGCCTGGAGCATTTCGCGCTCACCGGGCAGGAGGTCAAGGGCACGCTTGCCTCGCTTCAGTCGCCTTTCGCCCGCTTGTACGGTGGTGCGTTCATCAAGGAACTTGCGGCGGTCTCGCTTCCTGACTTTCGCGAGCAAATCGCGGATCGGACCCTTCGATGTCTCGCGTTCGAGGATACCGGGTTTGCCTTCCTGGAGGGCTGCGGTATAGCCGGCGAGGAAGGTCGTCAGCAGGCTTTCGATGGTGGATGCGGAGAGACGGATGCCACGCGCAGCGACGATGACACTGGTAAGGAACCGGACAAGATCCCAAGTGGGCGGGGCAAGGCAGGACTCGTCGAAATCGTTGATGTCGAAGTACGTGAGCCGGTCGTCGCCTTTGTAGCTGCCGAAGTTCTGGAGATGGAGATCGCCGCAGCACCAGACGGGTGGCGCATCGGGAAGCGCGCGATAATCGAGGTCCTCGTAGAAGAGGTGGCAGGTACCGCGAAGGAAAGAGAACGCGTCCTGGCGCATGATGTCGAGCTTGAGTCGAAGCCGCTCGGGATCGCGGCCGCGATTGAAGGCCTCGATGCGCTGGGTAGTGGTCACAGAAGGGCGCTGACCCGCTGCATCCCATGCAGCTGCAGCGTCTGTGCCTTGTGTGCCGCATCGAGTGCGCGGCGTCTGGACTGCTCCTCTTTGTTGAGCGCTGCAAGCACGAGTTCGGCGAGCGCCGGGCCTGAGATCTGTTCGATGTGGGGTGCCCATTCACCCACGCTCAGGTCGGTGTACATCTGGCCTTTAATCGTGTCCTCGGGCTGGCGGACATAGAACGCGGGCGTGCCTTTGCCGAGGGCCATGATGGGCGAATGGCACTCGCAGCTGACAACGCCCCTGGCTTGTCTGTAGATTGAGGCGGCTTCGTCGGGCAGCCAGTATTCCCTGCGCACGACAACCTTCGGCTTTACGTCTTCGGGCAGCGGCTCGTAGAGCAGAGGATTCAGCATGCCGAGTTGATACGTCATTTCAGCGCAGAGCAGGGCGTAGCCGCTGGACTTGCGTACCCACGCCGTGATGACTTCGCGAAGCTTCGCCGCGTCTTCCTCTTTGTAACGATCGTTGACGTCGACGCGGCGTGCGATCTCTTCGGGAGCAGGCAGGCCTGTCTTCCGGAACTCGTGGTATGGCGTGTAGCGGAGGCGAGGAATCACGGCGATGAACGGCTTGCCCGCGAGTCTAGTGCGCTTGAGGAATGCCGTAGCGACGCTCTCGTTGACTACATCCATGGAGAAGGTGCCGTCGGGAACGAAATCCTGCTGTGGCGATTTGATGCCCGCGTTGTGGATGTTCGCAAGCGACTGCGTCTCGCGCGTAAACACGAAAGCCGCGTTATCGAGCGTCGCCCGGGTTGCATCATCGAGCTTCGCCGAAGCCGCCTCATTGGTCAGCGATACGGTGATGCCGAAAAGACCGTAAGGCTTCTTCGAGCGCTGGCGCCAAAGGTCAAGATGCTGGCGCTGAACTCCGGCTGCGGAGCCGTGGATCAGGATATCGGCGTCATCGAACGCTTGCTCCAGGGGACCACCCGGCGTGAGTTCGAGCGATTCGATGACCTTCAGTTTCGTGAAGCGGCGCTGCAGCATCTCGCGCGCACCGCCGCCAAGTCCGGTAGAAAAAAGCGTGACCCGAGCGTCCGGAATCTGCTTCTCGATGACCGCAAGCAGACCGGGCGTATGACCGATGTCGCCGATGTTTTCGAACTGCCAGCCGCTGCGGACCAGGATGTGCGGGGGACGTTTTCCGGCGAGGAGCGCAGTGGCACCTATGCCAGCGAGAAGCATTCTGCGAGTCACCTTTGCATTATGCTTGAAGACGCGTGATGACAAAATATTTCGCTTTCCCGTTGATCTTCTCCTGCGCTATGTTCGCTGCCGACCGTGTCACCCTCCCCCCAGGCGTTGTCGAAGGCCCCGGAGCAACGCCTGCGGGCATTCGTGCCTTCAAGGGAGTTCCGTTCGCTGAGCCACCCATCGGCAATCTCCGCTGGGCTCCGCCCGCTCCTGTGAAGAAGCGTGAGGGAGTCATCGGCGCGACCAAATACGGGCCGCGCTGCATGCAGCTGCCGCTGTTCGGCGACATGAACTTTCGTTCGAACGGCATGAGCGAAGATTGCCTGTACCTGAATATCTGGACGCCGGCAAAGACCGGGAATGAGAAGCTGCCGGTGATGGTTTACTACTTCGGCGGCGGGTTCCAGGCTGGCGACGGGTCCGAACCGCGTTACGAGGGCGAGAGTTTGGCGGGTAAGGGCATCGTGACGATTTCGGTGAACTACCGGCTGGGGCTCTTTGGATTCATGGCGCATCCGGAGCTGACGAAGGAATCACCGCACGGCGCGTCGGGCAACTACGCGCTGCTCGATCAAAGCATGGCGCTGCGCTGGGTGTACGAGAACATCGCGGCTTTCGGTGGCGACCCGAAGAAGATCACAATCGCGGGTGAATCAGCCGGGTCGATCGCGGTCAGTGCGCAGATGGCATCGCCGCTCTCGCGCGACATGATTGCCGGGGCCATCGGCGAGAGCGGTTCGATCCTGGGGGCGCTGGCACCGGTACCGCGTGCTGAGGCGGAAGCGGCAGGCGTGAAGTTCGCGGCTACGGTGGGTGCGAAGTCGCTGGCAGAACTTCGGGCGATGCCTGCGCAGCAATTGCTGGATGCCTCGGGCAAGCCGGGCGTGGGACGCTTTTCAACCACCATCGATGGATACTTTTTCGTTGAGCCACCGATGGCGACATTTGCTGCCGGTAAGCAGGCGCACGTGCCCCTGCTGGCCGGGTGGAATTCGATGGAGCAGGGCGCTCGCTCGGTGCTTGGCAGAGAGCCCGCGACTGTAGCAAATTTTAAAGCTGCGGTCGAACGACTGTATCCGAACAATGCCGCCGAGGTTCTTCGCGAATACGCTGCCACCGACGACGCACAGGTTGAGCAGGTCGCGACGGATCTGGCCAGCGATCGCTTTATTGCGTACAGTACCTGGAAATGGCTCGACCTCCACGCTAAGACGGGAATGAAGCCGGTGTACCGCTACTACTACTCGCGGCCGCGCCCGAAGATGACGCCGGAGATGGGGAATGCGGTTGCGAATCTTGCGGGTGGCGTGACTCGGGGTGCGACCGGTGCTCCAGCCAAGCCGCGACCGCCCGACAAAGGGGCTGCGCACTCGGCCGAGATCGAGTACGCGCTCGGCAATCTCGCGACGAACAAGGTCTATGCGTGGGAGCCGGATGACTTCAAGGTTTCAACGGTGATGGAGAAATACTTCGCGAACTTCATCAAGACCGGTAAGCCCGACGCCAAGGGTCTGCCGAAATGGCCTGCCGCCAACAAGACTCCGTTTCCGGTGATGCATATCGACGTGACCACCCGTGTGGAGCCGGAGACCCATCGCGGTCGCTATCTGCTGCTCGATAAGCTTGCAGGCAACCAGTGAAGTGTTCCGCTGATACTGTAACCATTTGATTTCTGCAAACGCCTGGTCCGTATCAGACGCTGGCAGGCAGTGATCGAGTTGACGTCGCAGGAGCGGGAGGAACTGAAGCGGTGGTCCTCATCCCGAACGCTTCCGGCGGGTGACGTGTTCAAGTCCAAGCTCGTTTTTGGCTCTGGCGGACGGTGGCGCCATAAGGGGAGCCGCCCCGGCAGGGCAAACACTGCGGTGCTGCCTCGAGCGAGTTCGCGAGTTCGCGCGGTTGGCAGACATTGCATCTCCTGGGCTGAACGCGACGGGACGAAGGCCGTTGCGGTTCCGATCCGCGCGAAGCGGGTCGGCACATCAAACGGCGCGGCAGCGGGTTCACGTCACCACCGCCGCGCGCTGGGGCCCTCGGGTATCCATTTCGGGAACATGTCTCCCGGCCAGGGGGTGCGCCATGGATCTGGAGGGAACGAGTGTTTAGCGGGCTAAACCTATGGCCGTCCTGACGGAATTGGCGTCGGCGACGGGCGCAACCGCGGCGTTCACGGTCACCGTATTGCTTTCTGCGCAAACCACAACGTTCTCCGCGTCTCGCAACTCGACAGAGCGCGTATAAACGCCGGCTTGTCCGGCGGTGAAGGAGGGATAGGTGAAAAATACGCCCGTCGACCGGTCGCTGGTGTAAACAATCCCGGTCGGGAAATAGGTCACTGGAGTGTTCGGCGGGACGTCGGTGACACCCTCCCTTGTGCCATGCCAAAATGCGGTGAGGTTGCTCTTATTGCTGAGAATCGAGTACGTAGGCGACGTCCCACCGACTAAAAATGTCCCGCCCGCAGCGCTGCCATTGACGAGCAGTCGGCACGTCACGGGTTCAGGCGACGGGGGCGTGCCGCAACGTCCCGCCTGGGCGATGGCCGCGAGGAACGCATCAACGGCCATCACCGCCTCCGTCTCGGCCGGTGACAAACAAGCATCCGCAGGTGAAGGCGAGGACGTTGATGACACAGTGTTGTAGAAGGAGGTCCATTGCGAGTAATTCAAGCTATGGTAAGCATTCGCGGCGAAGATCAGCCGGTCGCGCAGGGGAATGGTCGGTGCCGGCGTGGTTTGTCCGACCAGCGAATAGCTGACCAGGTTTAGCTCGACCGGAAGGGGAAATGTCGTCCCTCCTTGCTTAAAGGAGACAATTTTGACCACGCCGACGCCCTGGGCGTAGTACCAATCTTCGATCTGCTCGTTCTCCTCGTTATAGGTGGCGATAACCACGGGGCCCGAATAGGCAGGCACGTTGACCGTACCCGCACGCCAAATCACATTCCAGGACACCGGCGCGTCGTTCGACTGCAGTGGAATCGGGTCGATATCAACTCCGGGTCGGGTCGGGTATGCCTGGCTGTAGCTGACCTGCTCGGTCAGCGGCGGGTTCGGCTTGACCAACAAATAAGGCGGCTTCTGCGGCAAGGACGTGTCGAGCGAGTAGTAGTTCAGAAACCCGCCTGGGACGGAGAGGCCCGTCAAATAGTCCCACAGAAAATTTCCGGCGCCGACAACGCTTCCGTCAGGCGCGTATCCCAAAATCCAGGCGAGGTTCCAGGGCACGCCGATACACCAATAACTCGACACCTCCGTCTTTTCGAGGTTCACTTCGTACGCCGGACCGCTGAAGTATTGAGCAGACGGGCCGAAATGCTCGAAGCTTCCGACCACCGACATGCGCATAGGCTTGCCGGTCTCCAAGTTTTCGTAGATCCAGTAGTACCCCTCGCCCAGCGGATAATAAGACCGCTTATCGGCCTCGCTCCCAGGGGGGAGCGGCAGCGGTTGGTTCGGCTCCGCGGGATTCGCCGCCCAGCTCACTGCTCGCAAACCGATGAGAAGCGCGGCGGCCCACGATGTCCTCATCGACCGGCCACTTTGCGCTTTTGACGGGACCGCGCGGCGGCTCTTTCATCTTCCATATCGAGAAACTGCCGAATTTGTTCCTGTTCCATGTCGTCGATGCCCCCCGCGCATTGAACGGTTGCGCTTCACCTGTGCGGTCCGCACATGTTGTCGTGTCCGGGCCGGCCAAATCGCAGCAAAAGAGAAAGGTAGGGCGACCATAGGTCGCCGAGTGGGAGCCACGCGCGACGGTTCATGCCCCAAAACATCGACGCCGCGCCGACCGCTAATCCTGAGCGGGGCGGAGAAAACGCATCCGTGGTGGCCTCTTCAGGTCGGACCAGAAGTATCCGGCGACACTGAGTCTTCTGATCTCGTCAAGCTCTGTGCTGTTCGCCGCGGCAGCCCCACTCAGCACTCTGGAGTGCGGCCGTGCCATCGGTGACCATAGGTCCGCACGATGCGTACCCACGTCGGGTCATTCGATGAGGCTGCTACTGTTGCTTTCGGATCAGGCCGCAGTACGCGCGGGACATTCAGGCACAGCCGACAACGACGCGGCTAACCTCGCGACACCATGCCAGGTTGCTGCAGCTCGCGCTGTGTCCATGCCGGCAGTCGTTCGATTCGCTGATCCGCCGCGATCCTGGTCGGCGATGCAGACGGCGCCACGCCTCCCGAACTAAGTCGGAGTTATGGAACAAAACAACCTCCTCTGATCTGGTGGAGCCTTCGCTCGACCCCGAAGACAGCACTCGCCGCACCAAGGAGTTGCGAATCACGGCGACGCGCTCAGCGCTCGTTTTCTAACGCATCGAAAGGTACCGAGTGACCCGTAGGGCGCGGACCAATCGTGAGAAGCCGATCCCGGGACACGCAGCCAGCAGATGATGAGGCGCTCGGGTCACCAGTGAGCTCCGGCAGAATCAGCATCGTACACGCTCAAAGCGAGCAGTTAATGTTCTTGCTCGCGCAAAACCTGCTCGATGGCGGCCTTCAAGTTTTGTGGGGAACTCACGGCCATCGGCCTCGGAATGTCCATCCCTTCGATATTTCGGAAATGGACAGACCCGCTGCCCGGTGTGCCGCAACCTGATCTCTTCGTTCGAGCGCTCGCGCTCGCGCATCCCACGGAAGGACGCGTACTTGTACGAGGCGACGAACGCGACGAAGTCGGCGATGGTGTGGCGTCGCGCCCTCTAAACGTGGACGTCGCCCGTCTGCACATCCAGCGCCGCATACAGCGACAGGGTTCCGTGGCGGTAATACTCGAAGCCGTGGCGCTCGGCGCGGCCCGGTGAAAGGGGCAGGACGGGATCGAGCCGGTCCAGTGCCTGAATAGCCGTTTTTTCATCGACGCAGGAGACCGCCGCATGCTGCGGCCGGTCCATATACAGCGCGATGATGTCAGCCGCTTTTTCTTCGAACGCCGGATCGTTGAACGCCAGGTAACGGTCCAGCCGATGTGGCTTCAGTCTTGTCTTCGCCCAGATTCGATGGACCGTGGTGGGGCTCAGTCCGGTTGCTTTCGCCATCTTTCGGCAAGACCAGTGAGTGCTGCCGTCGACAGGCTTTGCTGAGTCTTCTTCAACACTCGGGCCAGCACCGCCGGTGTTGCCCTGCTGGGGCGGCTTCTCTTGTGGCGCCCCTCCAGTCCCGCGATGCGGCCCTCTTCGAAGCGGGCCTTCCAGCGCGCGATCGTGGGCCGCGAAGTGTTCGATTCCGATTCGATCCGGCTGTAACGGACACCGACCGCCAAAGCGAAAATCAGCTTCGCCTTGAACGCGTCACCCGCCGGAAGCGTTCGGGATGAAGACCACCGCTTCAGTTCCTCCGCTCCCGCGACGTCAACTCGATCACTCTGGCAACCCTCTGGTTAGCGCCTGACGAAGGCGCTTCGGGATACGCCCGCGGAGTTCGCCGCCTGTCCTGAGGGCGACGCCCAGAATGCGGGTAAGGTCCTCACCCACATCGGCGACCTGATGGATTGGGCCTTATCTATGGCCAACGTGCAGATGCGATGGCAGGACTCCACGCCGCTGCCCTGGCCCGATGAAATCGCTCGCGTGTACCGCGCGATGGAGGCTCTCGACGCGCGGCTGGCGGAGTCGGGAGCCGGCATGGCGTCGGAAGAGCGGCTGTTTCAGGGACCGATTGCGGATGCACTCACGCGCACCGGCCAACTGGCGATGATTCGACGCGTGGCGGGACTGAAGATAAAGGGCGAGAACGACTATAAGGCCGACATCCGGACCGGGCAGGTGGGTGCGGAGCAGCCTGCGCCCGGGGTCGAGTTCTAGCTTTTAATCCGCGTTTTCAAGCCGGACGCGCACGGAACCGAAGAAGATCTCGTCGCCAACCTGCAGTCCTACACCGCGGCTGGCATGCGCCGGGACGTCGATGCGAACGCCATCGCGGAAGACTGCGGTTCCCATGGAACTGCCGTCGTCGAAGATGCGCCATTCACCTTCGGCCGGGTTGCACTTCAGATGCGCGTGAGACCGCGAGACGGTCGAGTTGACCTCTTCGTTCAGAGCGTCAGGGAAGAAAAGCTGGTTGCGACGGAACGGGCGGCCACTCGAATCCACCACGTCTCTGGTGCGCCCCACGTTCACCGTGGACGCCTGCAGCGTGATCTCCGGTGACTCCGCCGCGCCCTCCAGAACCACCAGCTTCACGGGTGTCATCGGTGCCACAACCGGCTTCGGAGCAACTGCCGCTCTTTCGCAGAACACCCTCAGTTCCGTCGCGGCACCGGTCGGGTAGTCGATCGCAATCGACAGCCCCTGCGGTGCGCTCACACGCTCTTCCAGCAGGCCCGCGCGGACATCTTCCAGCATCTGGACCGGCTCAAACAATGCTTCGAGAATGGCGCGACGATCGGGCGACTCCGCGCGCAGTTCAATCCGCACGCGGTCGAACGGGAGCACGCGATCACCCCTGGCACCAACCGTCGCTCTCGCGGTCACCTGATTCAACGCTTCGCGGTACAACTCGATCGCTTCGCGCGAACCCTCCTGAGGCGACGCGAAGATACCTCGCAACCGCTCATCAAGAACTTTCTCGAGACGTCTCAGAATACTCATTGGATTAGCTTCAATTGTTTCGCGGCCACAACCAGATCACCGGCCATGGGAGCCGCCGCCGTACCACCATAGCGCCCGTTCTCCGCCAGTACAGAGAAGGCGATGCGCCTGCCGGCTGCCGCGCCCTCAGCGTATGGAGCGAAGCCGATAAACCAGGCATGGGATGGAGATCCAGTCAGTTCCGCAGTACCGGTCTTGCCTGCGATCGCCGGGTCAACACCCGCCAGACGCTTGCCCGTGCCACTAACCACCACTGCACGCATATCCCGCGCGAGCATCCCGGCCAGGCGCGGTTCCAGGATCTGTACGGCCACTCCGGTGCGCGCATTACTGTCGTCGACCACCCAGCGACCCACCGGCAAGCTTCCGCGGCCCGCGACGGCAGCAGCCACTCGCGCCATCTGGAAGGGCGACGCAACCACTTGTCCCTGCCCGTATGAGATCTGGAGCAACTGCGCCTTCATGTTCTCGATGGTTGGCGGGTTTGCAGCCGCGATGCCCATCAGCTTCGAAGTTTCCAGCAAGGCCGCCGCGCCCACTTTCAAGGCTCCCAACTGTGCGAACCAGGCGTTGCAGGAAACCACGATCGCCCGATGCATGTCGAGCGAACCGTGGGGCGTCGTGTCTTCTGCATCGTCGCGAATCGGCCGCTTCGAAGTCCCCACGAAGTTGCCCACGCGTCCATCGGGCAGACGCACGCAGTCGAACTTTTGGTCGGCCAATGCAGGGTCGGCGCGCAGTGCGGCGATCGCGGTCACGATCTTGAATGTAGACCCTGGCGGATACAACCCATAGCGTGCACGGTCGAGCATCGGACCCGCCGCTTCGCCTATCGCCAGACGCTCGTCAGTCACTTCGGGGGCAGGCCAGTTAACTGAGGCCAGGAGGTCGCCGGTTGCGGGATCCATCGCGACCATAGATCCTTTTTGCAGACCCTGCTCGGTGAGCCGCGTTTTCAGGATGCGACCGGCGTTCACCTGCAACCCGGCGTGGATCGAGAGATGCACATTCCGCTCCCGTTCGCGCAGCGCTTTCACGGATGGATGCTCCGGCTCCCAGCGGCGCCGCAGCAGCGGCAGCAACTCGCGGTAGTCGTATTGAACCGAGAACTGCGGCTTGCCGGCAGCGTCGGTGACTTCCACAATGCGCGCACGATCGTCATAACCCTGCAGACGCTTCGCCGAATCCCTCTCGACAAGCGAGCTGTTGGGAGCGCCCCAGTTCGCGCGGGTCCGCAGGTCTCCAAGCAAATGGAAAGTGAGACTGCCGAGGGGGTAGTGCCGCTGGTCGGTCCGGTTGCATACCTTGTCGATATCGATGCCCAGAGCGGTATAGGCGGCGCGATGTTTCTCGAGCTCATCCCATGCGCTGGTGGCGAGGGGCAGACCGGTGCGGTCGTAGATCGTGCCGCGCTGCAGAGTGCGGGCGGCGGCGATCAGCCTCGGATTGTAGACGAAGCGGCGTCCGCCGTCAGCCTGCAGAACCAGAGCGCCCTTGCCCGCGACCGCGTCCGCCTGCGCCACCTGAACCCAGCCGGCCCGAGCGACCACGGCGAAGACGCCGAACGCAAGGCCGAGCTGAACCCACCGCAGCCCTGCGTGGAATGCAACTGTTCGCTCCTCTGGTTCGCGGATGCGGCTAATGGCAAGCAGGACGCCCATGATGAAGAAATTCGCCAGCATCGCCGTGCGTCCATAACTGAGGAACGGAGTAGCGACGCCGGACAAAGGGAACAGGCCCAGAATGCCGCCAGAGATCAGCATCACTTCCGCCGCGATCAGCAGCACCAGGCCAAGAGCGAGGAAGAACGTATAGTCAGTGCGCGCGCGTTTGGCAATCCGCAAGCCGAGCCAGGTGAGCAGCCCAAGACTGCCGTAGATGAGAACAACGCCGAGGAAACCCCACTCCTCACCCAGCACCGAAACGATCAAATCGGTATAGCCCGCGGGGATCACGTCGGGTTCGCCAAGGCCCGGGCCGGTGCCGAGAACGCCGCCGGTGCCGAGCGCCCAGAGCGAGTGCACCACCTGATCGCCCCCTCGGACCGAGTTACCCCACGGAGAGAGCCACATCGCCACGCGGTCATGCACGGTACGGGGAGTGCCCAGGAAGTAGCCAACCAGGAAGCCGCCAAGCAGCGAACTCATGCCAAGCACAGCCAGCGCTGCCCGGTTTCGCGCGATGCCATACATGGTCAGGAAGACAGCGGCAAAAACCAGTGCCGGACCAAGGTCTTTCTGCAGATAGAAGAAGACCAGCGAAACCAGCACGCCCACAAGCACGGGCGCGGCGTATTCCAGTCTCGGCAGTTCGATACCGGGAATCAGGGTGCGCTGCTCTTTCAGCGCGCGCAGCAGCGGCCACCTTTTCGCGAAGTAGCCAGCCAGGAAAAAGACGAGCAGGATTTTGATGGCTTCCACGGGTTGCACAGGTCCCAGATTCACGCGAGCGTCGCTTACGCCAGGAGCTGTACCGAAAAGCATCAAAGCTGCAGAGAGTACGGCTGCTCCGATCAACGGGACGAAGCTGAATGCCGCGGTTGCCGACTCCCAGTTGACGAAGCTCGCGGCAAGCATCACAAGGCACCCACCGGCGACGCCCTGCGCAAACGGAACGAAGATCATCATGTCGCGCAGAGGGTCGCGCAGCGTCACCATCAGCGAAAAACCGATGCCGGTGAGCAGCAACAGGAGAGGCAGGAACGCCCAGTGTCCGCCGAAGCCACGGAGGCTCCAGACGAAGTGCGTCAGGAAAAACGCAGCCAGCATCAGCCCACACCATTTGAGAAAGGCACTGCGAAATACCGGCATCGCGCGCACCGAGACAGCCTGTTTGACCATCGCGAATTCGGCGGGAGTGAATAGCGCCACCGTATCGCTGGTGCCCTCCGCCGCTTTGGCCCGCAGTTGATCGAGCGAGCGATTCGCGGCCAACTCGGCGCGCGGGATTCGGATTCGGGCGAGCGCGCCAGTGTTCGGCAACTCCCCCCCGTTCTGCTGCACCAGGTCGACGATGCGTTTGGCGGCGAAGGCACGGTCGGCACCATTGCGGAATACGACCAGAGCCGGCTCCAGCGTCTGCGTGTTCTGCAACTCGGCCAGGTTGATCAGCGCCACTGGAGCGGCATCGCGGCGCACCTTGGCGGTGTAGACCATCCACCATGCGACCCCTACCAGCAGCGCCACCACAACGAGCCATAGCAACTCAGGGCCACGGCTGGCGCGCGCAGGGGCAGCGACGCGGCCCCGAGCCGCACCACGGGTCTCGGCAGTACTTCGGGTTACGGCCATTCGATTAAGGGTTTCCCGCTGGCGCAGGTGCCTGCGCCTGCTCAGCAGCTGCCAGCGTCCGGTGCGCCTGCTCGCGTTCTGCTGCTACTTTCTCGGATAATTCGATGCCATCGAAGAACGGGGCAACGGAGTTGTACAGGCTCTGGGCATGCTCCAGGTCGCCATCCGCCTTCTTCAGTGCATCCTGCAGCCGGGTGATATCGTGGGCCTTTTTCGCCACCGCAAGCCAGCGGTCGCCGCGTTTGCGATAAGCGTCGGCAAGTGACTTTTGCTCACGCCGTCCGGGCTGGAAACCGTTGCGCTGCGCTTCGTGGAGTTCAGCCTCCGCCTTATCCAAATCACTGTTCAGCATGTGGATCATGGCAAGGCCGAGATGCGGATCGGGCGCTTTGGGCAGGCGCTTCCGTGCATCCTCGAAGTTCGATCGCGCAGCCTTGACTTCACCGGCGCGCAGCTTCATGTGACCTTCCACCAGGCTGGCCCTGCCCCGGATGGTGGCGTCTTCGGGAACCAGTGCGGCAGCCGATGCAATCGCCAACTGGGCTCGCTTCCAGTCTTTGTTGTAGACCGGAGTGCTTTCGCTGGCTTCACGATAATCAGCGATCACGCGGTCTGCTTCGGCCACATAACGATCGCGCAGACTGTTGCGCGCGGGATAGAGCGGCCACGAAAGCAAGGCACTCTTCGCGAGCGCCCGATACGCGTCGGCGCCCTGCTCGGTGGTGACCTGTCCTGACTCGATTTGGCGGCGAAGTTCCCGCGCCTGACTCCAGTGCCGGATCTCGGAAACAGTACCCCACGCGGTAGTCACGAAAAGCAGCACGCCGGCCGCAGCGGTCGCCAGCCTGATCCTGGCAGCGAAGGTGCGCGAATTCGGGGCCCCTGGGCCCGCGAGGTTCGTCGCGGCTGCCGGCTGCGGACCTGACGTGGTCCTGCGCGTCAGTTCGTCGTTCCTCTGCGCATCGAGCGGGGTGGATGATCGCGTGGTCGCGTCGTTCACGCCTGCCGGAGAGGTTCGTCGCGTCGATTCAAAATCGGCGTCATCACTCCGGGCCACACAGGCGCCACTGGCCTGCCAGTCAGCCAGTGCGGTGGCCATTTCCGACGCGCTGGCGAAGCGCCGGCCCAGATCCGGATGCAGCGCACGCATCAGTATCTCGCGCACACCACCGGGCACACCCCACATGGACGGCTGCACCGCCGAGTAGTTGCGGATCGTCCACTCCAGCTTTTGTGCCGACTCCGCGCGGAAATACGTTTTTCCGGTCAGCATCTCGAATAAGACAACGCCGACTGACCAGACATCGGAACGCGCATCCATGTCACCGGTTTGCAGGCGCTCGGGCGACGAGTACGGCACACTGCCGAACTGATTAAAGGTCACGCTGCGGGTCATCGATACCGCTTTAGCTATGCCGAAATCGAGGACCTTCACATGGCCCTGCGGCGTGATGCGGATATTTCTCGGCTTGATATCGCCGTGGATAATGCCGCGATGCTGGCGGTCTTCGATGACAGCCTGAAAGGTGTGAGCCTTGGTCAGCACTTCCAGGATGTCTGTTGCGATCGAGACGGCGCGCTTCGGGTCCAGAGGTCCCCGGGCGACAAGTTCAGAAAGGTCTTCGCCTTCGATGTACTCCATCGCGATGTACAGATAGCCGTCGTTCTCACCGACATTGAAGATCTGAGCGACGCGGCCACCCGGATCGCGCTGTGCGAGCTGATCCTGGAGCATGGCGCCGCGACGTTCCGCGGCGATAATCTCGACGCTTTCAGGATCCGTTCCGAGATCAATCAGCTTCAGGCCGACCTCGCGATTCAGAATCGGGTCGTAGGCGAGATAGACGCGGCCCATGCCGCCGCCGGCGAGCTTGCGACGGATCTCATAGCGGCCGAACACGCGAGGATCGATGCCTGCCATCATGGGCGGACTCCCCTGCCCTCGCGGGGGCGTTTCGGTGTGGGCGTCGGTGCCGGTGCAGGTAAGTCAAGGAGGCGAACAGCCTTCGCCGCGGGCACGCCTCCGAAGAAGTTCTCTTTGAAGTTCGGTTCGGCATAAGTGCGCGAGTGAATCCACACGGGCTCGGCGGCATTGTCGATGATGCCGTTATCTTTGAGCACCGGACGTGCAAGATCGCGAACTTCCACGCCTGGCCGCGGGCTTCCCGGTGTTCCGGCTCCGTTCGCCGCGATGAGGTTTCGAGAGATGATGGGATGCGCCTGGGAACCGACGTCAATTCCGGGACCGAGATTATTTGTGATCGTTCCTCCGCTAATTTCAGGAGCCGCGGCCC
>JAOAPO010000424.1 GCA_025462945.1 Bryobacterales bacterium | reverse complement strand
GGTCGCATCGCGCTCCACAAAGCGGCCCCAGCTCCAGCTGGTGGCGTCGTCGATCATCCGCACCAGATAACGCACCGGCCCGCGTCCCTCCAGCCAGTCGTGCTCGGAGGTATCCCATTGCACCAGTTCGCCAAACCCGCTGCGCCGCGGTCGCCAGTCATGCACCTCCTGAATCCTGCGCGACCCCGGCTGCCACATTCCGGCTCCGATCATCCATCCCCGCAGCGTCTCCTTGCCGACGTGAATCTGGTGATGTTTAGCCAGTTGTTCGGCGGCGAAGGTCGGTCCGAAATCGTGCCATTCAGGCTTTCGCAAAATTGCCAGAGCCTGCTTCTGCGTCTTGGCCGCCAGCTTGCGATTCGAAGCCCGGCCGCGCAAACGATGCACCACTACCGCATCGCCTTCCTCATCCGAACCAGCAGCTTCCGCACCCAGCGTTCGCTTACCCCCATCCGCTCGGCCGCTTCACGCTGCGTTATCTTGCCGTCGCGCGCTCGTTTCAACCAGTCCAGCCAGTCTCGTCCCTCTTGACTCGTCGCGATTCGTTCCACTCCTCAGCCTCGCGGCTGTCAATAGGGACTTCCTGCTTGGCTCAATTAGGAACTTCTCACCTGGCCGCGACAAGGCAGGAGGATGGAGCAACGGACGAGCTCCGAAGGGACTATAATCCTAACGGCTATCCGCCATATCGGAATACCTTGAGCCGCTCGGAGAGAGATCTCATGCCGGAAGCAGAACATTATAAAAATGTTGTTCTGGGAAGCGGAGAATCCGGCAAGTACACTGCATGGACGCTTGCCAAAGCGGGAGAGCGCACCGCTGTCGTGGAACGCGGGCTGATTGGGGGCTCGTGTCCGAACATCGCCTGCTTGCCAAGCAAGAACATCATCCACAGCGCGAAGGTGGCGTCTCTGTTCCAGCGCGCTAACGAATTCGGGATCGAGGCGGGACCTTTCAAGATCAATATGGAGGGCGTGCGCAACCGGAAACGCAAGATGGTCGAAGGGCTGGTCCAACTCCATTTGAAGAATTACCAAAACAGCGGAGCCGAACTTATTGTCGGCGAAGGGCGCATTGAAGGGCCCCGAAGGCTGGAGGTCGCGCTTAAGGGCGGAGGGACCCGCCTTCTGACCTCCGAGCGACTGTTTCTGAACCTTGGCACTCATGCGACGATTCCGGGCATTCCCGGGATGGCTGCAGCCGCGCCGCTCACCCATGTTGAGGCGCTGGAGTTGGGACGAATTCCAGAACATCTGATCGTACTTGGTGGAGGTTATGTCGGCTTGGAGCTCGCGCAAGCGATTAAGCGCCTCGGCAGCCGGGTGACAATAATCGAGCGTGGGCCGCGTCTCCTCGCCCGCGAAGATCAGGATATCAGCGACGCCATGCTGGATCTGTTTCGTGCAGAAGGCATCGAGGTCCTGCTTCACACGAGTCTGCTCAACGTAAACGGTGCCTCTGGCCAAAGCGTTCGTGTGAAGGTCGAACGCGGGGGCGAGACGCACCAGATTGAAGCTAGCGATCTTCTCGTGGCTACCGGACGCACGCCGAACACCCGAGGAATCGGCTTGGATAAGGCTGGAGTCGAATTGGATGATAGGGGTTACATCAAGGTAAACGAGAGGCTGGAGACAACTGCTCCAGGCGTTTGGGCGATGGGTGAATGTGCGGGTAGCCCGCAGTTTACGCATGTCGCTTTCGATGACTTTCGCATTGTCCGGGACAATCTTCGAGGCGGGAACCGAACAACTCGCAACCGGTTGATTCCCTTCTGCCTGTTTACCGATCCGGAATTCGCTCGCGTCGGGCTGAGCGAATCCGAGGCGGGCAGGCTGGGTGTTCGCTATCGCCTGGCCACTATACCGATGCAGAGCGTGCTGCGGGCCCAAACCCTCTCTGAGTTCCGCGGCTTTTTGAAGATGCTGATCGACGAAGGCAGCGATCAAATCCTCGGCTTTGCGGCATTTGGTGCAGAGGCTGGCGAGTTGATCGCGGTGGTCCAGACCGCAATGCTGGGCGGCATGCCCTTTGATGCGCTTAGAGACGCGATTTTCACACATCCGACGATGGCCGAAGGCTTATCCACACTGCTCGCCGGTCTCGACGCACTAAAGTGAAAACTTTCAAGGACGAGTGCGAATCTAAGGGAAGCATTGATATGAACCCGCCGATTAGAAAGTTTCTACTTGGCCGGCCTTAGGAACTCTCTATTTGGCTTCGAGAACGACTGATCAGGCAGAATTGCCTTGACGCCCGCCCGGTATTGACGTTTGGCTTACATGTCTCTGAGATCAGCGAGGAGGACTGCAGCACCGCCTTGCAGGATCTCGCTCGCGAAGGTGTGCCGATCCCGGCTTTAAGTCGTGCAGTTTCAGAGCCGGGCTGCAGCTTTTTTGCCAAGGATCCTCGACAAAAGGCGCCATGCCTTTGGAGCAAACAGCCAGTAGTCTCGGGCGACAACAGGATCTGGATCACCTCGACAGCCTTTCAGCAAACAGCCTAAATGTCAGCGCCGGTGCAAAAATCGCCATAGTGCCGATTGACAATGCAGCCACCCCGGAGGCGCTAATCCGCACCGATTCTGGAAACAGAGGAGGGACGGCATGTGCTCAGGGGAAAAGACGTGGAAGAGATCAACGAGCTCAGGCGGCAAGGCTTGAGCATCCGGGCGATCAGTCGCTTGACGGGTTACGATCGGGGAACTATAGCGAGATATTTGTCGAAGCCGACCGACAGGCCGACATGTGGACCGAGGCGGGCGGCAGCGAGCAAGCTCGAGCCTTTTAAGGCGTACCTGAACGAGCGCCTCTGGCAGGCGTATGGAATGCGCAGGCGCTGTTGCGCGAACTGCGGGAACGTAACTACGACGGCAGTTATACGATCCTGACGGACTGGCTTCGGCCGCAACGCGAAGGAGCTCTTGCCATTGCGGTTCGTCGGTTCGAGACACCGCCAGGCAAGCAGGCTCAGGTGGATTGGGGTCATCTCGGCTCCATCATCGAAGGCGGCGCCGAGCGCCAGCTTTGCGCGTTCGCGATCACGATGGGTTACAGCCGCAGAATGAAGGCTGTCGCGGCCACCGATCAGAAGCTCGGAACCCTGCTCCGCATGCACGAAGCTGCATTCATGGAACTGGGCGCAGTTCCGCAGGATCTCCTGTACGACCGCATGAAAACGCTCTGGACAGGCACCGACGATCGCGGCGAGATCATCTGGAACTCCGTGTTCCTCGACTTCGCCCGCTACTGGGTTTCACTCCAAGGCTGTGCCGCCCTTATCGGGCGCAACGAAAGGCAAGATCGAATCCGGAGTAAGTACGTTCGCCGCAACTTTCTCTGCGGCCTGCAGGGTCGGGAGCCTGCCAGTCTGAGCAATCTCAACAGCGAACTGCGCCGCTGGATCGCGGAGGTAGCGAACAAACCAGTTCACGGCACCACACACGAACAGGTGCTGGTGCGCTGGAATGAAGATCAGTTCGCTATGCAGCCGGTCAACGGGCGTCCCCCATACCCGTACATCGATGAAGAGCTGCGCAAGGTGGCGCGCGACGCGTACGTTTCCTGGATGGGAAGCCGCTACTCAGTGCCCTGGATCTATGCCGGTAAAGAAGTTTGGGTTCAGAATCGTGGAGCCTCCATCGAAGTGCACTATGGCGGGAAACGCATCGCCGCGCACGTGCCGGCCGTGAGACAGCATCAGCTGGTGACGCAGCATGAGCACCATCACGGTATTCCGCTGGGTAACAAACAATCGGGCAAGACGCTGATCCACATCGAGCAGACTGCACCCGTCGTGCAGCGCAGACCATTGGCCGCCTATGAAGAGATGTCCGCCGGAGCCGCGCTGTGACAGCCATTGAACGCCTGCGAACGACGCTCGCCGCGATGAACCTCACGGCAAGCGATGCGCGGCTGGAGGCCCTCCTTGAAGCGCTTCCAAGAAAGAACCGTCTTATGCCGACTTCCTGCTCGAAGTGATGAGCGCGGAAGCCGACGCGCGCGGGTTGCGGTATGTGAAGACCCGCCTGCAGCTGGCGCACTTGCCGTATGTGAAGACGCTCCCTTTATCCAGATGTGATGTATCATCGGATACGGAGTTGAGCGGCCCTCATGGGTAACCTGCGCGAGTCAAACCTCGTCTACACGGCCTTAGTCAGAGAAAGTAAGCACCTGGAACCGACACTGGTGTTAACTGCGGTACGCCTTGCCTTGCTCTCTGATGCTGCGACGCAGCAGTTTGTTCCGTTGTTGCGCGTGCTCTTCCACCGGGCTGGATTCGATGCATCGATCTACGAAGGACATTTCGATGCCGTCGCGCTGGAATCCCTAAATCCCGGCTCCGGTCTTTACAGTTTTCAGCCAGACGCGGTTGCCGTAATAAACTCAGTGCAAGCCCTGCGAGCTAAGTTCTTCCAGCGCGCCGGAACCGTGACGGCATTCGTCGCAGATACCCTCCTTGAAATTGTCGGCTCGTGGGATGCCATCCTGGCCAGGGATGCGGTTACTCTCCTGCAGAGTACGTACGTGATGCCGTACGAGCGCATGTTCGGTAACTTCGATCGTAAGGTGGAGGAATCGTTCTCCAGCGCTGTAGAGGCCATCAACACAGGTATCGTCGACGCGGCGCGCGTTCGCAGTGCCGTGCTGATAAACGACGTTCAGCACATCGCTTCCTGGGTCGGCCGCCATCGGTGGTTTGATGACCGCCTGTGGGACATGGCTAAATCCTTTTGCGCGCTCGACCACTTGCCAGCCGTCGCACGGAACATCGTCGACATCGTACTTTCCGCACGCGGCCGGATCGTCAAATGTGTCATTCTCGACCTCGACAATACGCTTTGGGGCGGTGTAATCGGCGATGACGGGATCGATGGCATCGTACTGAACGTTCACGGTAGCGGCGAGAGCTTCTATCGCTTCCAATGCTTTCTTAAAGAACTGCGGAAACGAGGCATCCTGCTGGCCGTTTGTAGCAAGAACGAGATGAGCAACGCCTTGCTCCCGTTTGAAAAACATCCGGACATGGTGCTGCGTCGCGAGGACATTACCGTGTTCCAGGCCAATTGGGACGACAAGACGGCCAACATCCGCGTTATCCAGCAAGTGCTGAATATCGGGCTGGATTCCATGGTATTCCTCGATGACAATCCTTTCGAGCGGAATCTGGTGCGTGGTGTCCTGCCGGAGGTGATAGTGCCGGAACTGCCCGAGGATCCGGCAGACTATGTGCGCGCAATTTCGGAATTGAACCTGTTTGAAACCGCTTCGTTTTCAAACGTAGACCTCCAACGTACCGACCTCTACCGCGCCGAAGCTGAGAGGCGCGCCGAACAGGCATCATTCGCCAACGCCGGGGACTTTCTTCGCTCGCTCAAGATGCGTATCGTCGTCGCCCGCTTCGACGCGTTTCATTTGCCGCGCATCGCCCAACTTCTTCAGCGCAGCAACCAGTTCAATCTCACCACCCACCGATACTCAGAGCTTGAGTGCGCGTACCTTATGAGTTCGTCTTCCGTGGTACCGCTGTACGTTAAGCTCGCCGATCGACTGGGGGACCATGGCCTCATCGGTGTTGTGGTGGTGGAGCCGGAAGGTGAAACGCTGGTGGTCCGTGACTGGCTGATGAGTTGCCGCGTGCTGGCCCGGGGTGTCGAGGATTACTTGATGAACTGCATCGTCGCGGAAGCCTCTACGCGTGGTCTGAAGACGGTTTGCGGCGAATACATTCGGACCGCTAAGAATCAGATGGTCAAGGACTTCTACGGTCGTTTCGGCTTTACCCGACACTCCGGTGACGGCGACCACGCGCTCTGGAGCCTCGATACCAGCGCCTACGAATCACGGGAAACCTTCATACAGCCCGTAACCGAAGCCAACCAGGCCAATTGAAAAGGGGAACGTTAGTGGATATCCGGGAAAGAATGACGGCCGTGTTTTGTGAAGTGTTCGACGACGACAGCATCGAGATTTACCCTGAAATGATCGCCGCCAACGTCGAATCCTGGGATTCAATCACCCACATCAACCTGATTGTCGCCCTTGAGCAGGAATTCAAGTTGCGATTCAATACTGCGGACGTGGCTTCGATGAAGAACGTCGGGGATCTCGAGTGTTTGATCCGGCAAAAGGTGAATCAGGCGTAGTGCATTTCACCGAACCGCGGTTCCTGCTGCTGCTTGCGCTTGCCGTCGTAGTCGCTCGCGTGGTTCCGGCTAAGCTCCGGACGGGACTGCTGTTGCTTCTGTCCTACCTGTTCTATTT
>JAOAPO010000412.1 GCA_025462945.1 Bryobacterales bacterium | reverse complement strand
CATGTCTGTGTTCCTGACGCAGAACTCTCCAGGGCTGCGTACAAGCCCGGTGAAACGTGGCTACTGGGTTGCGAGACGTGTGTTGGGCGAAGTAATTCCGCCGCCCCCGCCGGTGGTCCCGGAACTGCCGAAAGATGAGGCAGCCAGTGATCTGCCGCTGCGCGCCATGCTGGAGAAGCATCGGTCGAACCCTGCCTGCGCCTCCTGCCATGCACGGTTCGACGCGTTCGGGCTGGCGTTCGAGGGCTACGGTCCGGTTGGCGATCGGCGCGAGAAGGATATGGCCGGGCGCGCCGTCGACACGCATGCGATGTTCCCGGGCGGCGTTGAAGGCGCGGGCGTTGCCGATCTGCAGAAGTACATCCACGAAAAACGCGAGCAAGACTTCCTTGAAAACATCTGCCGAAAGCTGGCCGCGTACTCGCTTGGCCGAACGCTGATGGTTTCCGATGAACCGCTGATCGAGAGCATGAAGACGAAGCTCACGGCGAGCGGCTACAAATTCAGTACGCTGGTGGAGGCGATTGTCACCAGTCCCCAATTCGTCAACCGGCGGCCCTCCACCCCGAGTGATCCAAAAAGTGATAAAAGTAAAGGTGCTATAGCTTATGTCAGACCAAACTCAAGCGTCCTCTCAGCAAACCCCGAAGCAAACTAAAATTGAGCGCCGGGCAGTACTCCGCGGCGCTGGTGTGGTCATGGCTCTGCCGTGGCTGGAATCTCTGTCGGCTTGGGCGCAGACAGGGAAGGCAGAGTTTCCGAAGCGCTTCGGCGTCATGTTCATGGGCTGCGGTGTAAACCAGCAGCACTGGACGGCGGAGGGCGAGGGCGCGGACATGAAGTTCGGGCGCACGCTGGAGTGCCTCGAGCCGATCAAGTCCAAGATCAACGTTATCCACGGTCTGTACAACAAGCCGTCGACGGGTCACGGCATTCACCCCGCGATGACCGGCAGCCTGCTTTCGGGCGCGGAACTCGACAAGGGCCCGATCCTGCACAACGGCATCACGGTGGATCAGATGCTTGCGGCGCACATGGGCCAGGATTCGGCACAGCCGAGCATGGTGCTCGCCTGCGAGCAGCCGATGACCGGTTACCACGAAACCAACTACTCTCTGGCCTACAGTTCGCACCTCTCGTGGCAGACATCCGACTCTCCAATTCCGAACGAAGTTTATCCGTCGCTTGCCTGGGATGCTCTGTTCGAAAACCGCGGCAGCCTGCGAAACCTGAGCATTCTGGATCGCGTGAAGGATCGTGCCACGGCTCTGAATCAGAAGGTCAGCTCCACCGATAAGGCGAAGATCGACGAGTACATGACCAGCGTCCGCGAGATTGAGAAGCGGCTCGATGCCATGCGCAAGACGAAGACGGTTGCCGAGGACAGCGCCAAGGGTACGAACAAACCTTTGGCGATGATGCCGCGGCCCGCGGACGGTCTGCCGGAAGATCAGCGCGAGCATGCCCGCATGATGTGCGACATCATCGCTCTGGGCTTCCAGACCGATAAGACGCGCGTGGCGACCCTGCTGCTTTGCCGCGATCTCTCCGCCATGATTTACCCGTGGCTGGGCGTGAAGGAAGGCCACCACGGCGCTTCGCACGCGGATCACACAGACTCCTACGAGCGCATCTCGAACTTCCACCTAAGCCAGTTGTCGTATCTTGCGCAGAAGCTGGACGCGATGCCGGAAGGCAATGGCACGGTTCTGGACAACACCCTGCTGATGTTCTTCTCGAATATGTGGTCGGGCACGAAGCATGACAACTCCAAGGTGCCGATCGTTACCGCTGGCAGCTTCGGTAATACGCTGAAAACAGGCCGCATCCTCGACTACTATCAGGCGGGGAATGAGAACCGGAAGATCAGCAGCCTGTACCTGGGCATCATGGACCGCGCCGGTATGAAGCTGGACAAATTCGGCGATGCGACTACGCGGCTAAAAGACCTGTAGAGTTTACCCAGTTTGCAGTAGAGGGGCTCTTTGGCTTGACCACCAAAGAGCCCCTTTCTTATTTGCCGTTACCCTCCGATGACTTCGCGATAGCAGCGCTCGTACTGCGGGATCAGGTTTTCGGTGCTGAAGTGATCGACCGCGGTTTTGCGGGCGGCGGCAGACAGGCGGGCATGCAACGGCTCATCGGTCAGCATCTGGA
This sequence comes from Bryobacterales bacterium, assembly GCA_025462945.1. Classification (GTDB taxonomy): domain Bacteria; phylum Acidobacteriota; class Terriglobia; order Bryobacterales; family Bryobacteraceae; genus BOG-234. The sequence goes on along the minus strand of JAOAPO010000412.1, from coordinate 3,691 downwards.
GTACGCGCGCGGCTTGCGCGGAGACGTCGCCCACAGCTTCGAGGAAGCCGTCCTGACCGTCGGTGATAAGCTCCGGCACTCCGCCAACCCGGGTTCCGAGGGCGGGCACTCCGCACGCCATCGCTTCCAGCGCGGCGAGGCCAAACGACTCCATTTCGCTGGGCATCAGCAGCACGTGAGCGAGACGGATCAGGCGCTCCACGTTGTCCTGCTTGCCGACGAATTCGACGTACTTGCGAACGCCCAACTGGGCGGCCAGGTGCTCCGCAGCGCCTCGTTCCGGACCATCGCCCACCATCAGCAGCCGAACGTTGGTGTGCTGGCGGGCCTCGGCCAGGATACGGACGCAATCCTGAACGCGTTTAACCGGCCTGAAGTTAGACAAGTGGATGAGCAGCTTCTCGCCATCGGGCGCGAACCGAGACAAGCCCCTGCGCTCCGGGTCTGGCGCGTAGGTCTCGCAGTTCACGAAGTTGTGGATCACGCGGATCTCGTTCTTAACGCCGAAGACTTCGAGGGTGTGATTGCGGAGATTATCGCTGATGGCCGTGATGCCGTCGGACTGCTCGATGGAGAATTTCGTGATGCCGAAGTACGACGGGTCCATGCCGACCAGAGTGATGTCGGTGCCATGGAGCGTGGTGATGAACGGCAGGCGTCGCTTCGCCTGCGTCATCTGCCGGGCCAGCATCGCCGCGATGGAGTGAGGAATCGCGTAGTGGACGTGTAGCAGGTCCAGGTTGTAGTCTTCCGCGACTTCAGCCATTCGGGACGCGAGCGCGAGGCAGTAAGGCGGGTACTGGAACAGAGGGTAGTTCGAGACTTCGACTTCGTGGTAGTGGATGCGCGGAATCGTGGCATCCAGCCGGATCGGGTTGGCGTAGGTTATGAAGTGGACTTCGTGGCCGCGATTCGCCAGCTCGAGCCCGAGCTCGGTCGCGACGATGCCGCTGCCGCCGTACGTGGGGTAGCACGTGATGCCGATTCGCATGGCGTTGCTCGTCGCTAACGAACGTACAGGAAGAGCGTGTGGCTGCGGCCCTCGCCATCGTCGGGGATCGTTACGGTCTTCACGGGAGTCCAGCCGCCGATGCCGAAATCGTGGGCGACGATGCGGGTGCCCTTTTTCAGCTGCGATTCGAGAATCGGCCGCGCTTTGATGTTCGATTCGGGCAGGAGATAGACGGTGATGAGATTCGCTGCCGAGTAGTTCTGCGTCAGGATGTCGCCATGGATGATGCGGGCGGTCTTCTCGATGCCCAGCTTGCGGATTTTCGCCTGGCTGGAGAGATAGAGGTCCGTGTCGAGTTCCACGCCGGTGGCGTCGGCGTTGTACTTGCGAGCGGCCATGATGACGATGCGCCCGTCGCCGCTGCCGAGGTCGAACATTTTCTCGCCCGGCTTCAGTTGCCCAAGCTCCAGCATGCGCTCGACGATGGTGTCGGGGGTTGGGTAATAGGGGGCGAGCTTTTCGCCGGCGGGCTGCGCGGTGATCTGCGCGAGGGCGGTGAGGGCCATGAGAAGGCCTGCTGCAAGTAGTTTCATCGACGTTACTCCATAACCGAGGCCCAGCCCCGGCGCGACAGGTCCCAGTAGATGACGCCGCCTGCAGCCACGGCGACAAGCAGAAAGACGATACCCGTAACTGGTTCCTGTAATACGATTTTACCGATCCCGAAAAGCGCCGCGTAGATCATGACGCAGCCGCAAAGCCAGTCGAGCAAATTCCAGGCGAGGTCGTGGGTGATGGGAACGTTTGGCGCGAGTGCGCGGATGCGTGCCCAGCCGGGTCCGGAGGGGCGGACCTTGCGATAGAACCGCAGGAGGGTGGCGTCGCTTTCAGGTGCGGTGAGGAACGTTGCGGCGATCCATGAAAGCGTTGTGAGGCCCACTGTAATCATGATGAGCCAGGCAAACTGGGTGGGGTCGTCACTGTTGAGGTGGAAGACGGTCTGGAGGACGACGGATACAAGAGCGGCTGCGGCCATGGACGAGACTTCGCTCCAGGCGTTGATGCGCCACCAGTACCAGCGGAGGATCAGGACGGTCCCGGCGCCGGCGCCTGTCGCGATCAACAGCTTCCACGCGCCCGCGACGGAGTCCATGTACCAGGTGACGACGGCGGAAATGACAGTGAGGAGCACGGTGGCTACCTGCGAGGCTCGAACGTAATGGCGGTCGGGAGCGCCTTTCCTGATGAACCGGCCATAGAAATCGTTCACGAGATAGCTGGCGCCCCAGTTCAACTGGGTGCCCACGGTGGACATGTAGGCGGCGGCGAATGCGGCGACCATCAGACCTCGCAGGGAGGCCGGCAGGTAGTTGATCATAACGAGGATGTAACCCGTCTCCGGGTCCTTCAGGTTGGGGTAGAGGATGACGGAGGCGAGAGCGACGACGATCCACGGCCACGGGCGCAGGGCGTAATGCGCGACGTTGAACCAGAGAGTAGCGAGCAGGGAGTGGCGTTCGTCTTTCGCGCTGAACATGCGCTGGGCGACGTAGCCTCCACCGCCGGGTTCCGCGCCGGGGTACCAGGTGGACCACCAGATGACCGCGATGTAGACGGCGAACGTGACAGCCGGCATCCAGACGGAGTCGAGATCGGGGACGAAGCTGAGGAAGGGGCTGCCGGAGCCTCCGAGTTTGGCCGTCATCGCTTCAGCGCCGCCCACCGCGCGGACGGCGGCTACACCGAGCACGATCACCATCCCCATTTTTATGAAAAATTGGAAAAGGTCGGTGACGAGGACGCCCCAGAGTCCCGAAAGGGTGGAGATGAACGAGGTGATTGCAATGATGCCGACGACGATCCAGAGTGCCTCGGCTTTAGAGACGCCGAGGACGAGGCTGAGGATCTTGACCATGGCGAGGTTCACCCAGCCGAGGACAATGCAGTTCATGATGACGCCGAGGTAGACGGCGCGAAAGCCGCGCAGAAAAGCCGCGGGACGACCTGCGTAGCGAAGCTCGGCAAGCTCGATATCGGTGGTCACGCCGGAACGTCGCCACAGGCGCGCAAACAGGAATACGGTGAGCATCCCGCTGGCGACCATGTTCCACCAGAGCCAGTTCCCGGCGATGCCGTTCTTAGCCACCAGGCCGGTGACGACGAGGGGCGTGTCGGCGGCGAAGGTAGTGGCGACCATCGAAGTGCCGGCGAGCCACCACGGCACATTTCGGCCGGACAGGAAGAAGTCTCCGACGCTGGCTCCGGCCCTGCGTTTGTAGTAGAAACCAATCGCGAGGTTGAACAGAAAGTACGCGGCGATGACAGACCAGTCGGTGAGGGTCAGCTTCAAGTGTGGGCTCCGATCAAGCGTAATTCGGTTTTCAACCGGGTATGCGGAAAACTTGTGGAAAAGGCCGTCAGTATCGCTCGCAAGCCCCTGCTGTAACGTCCTTTTTGCAGATTGCACCGCAATTGAGCATTGTACGAATTATCACGCAACTTGCCTGTTTCTTTTGAGTAAATTCGCACGATTGTAACGGAAAATACGCCGTTATATCCAGACTTTGGTCACGGGCACGCTTTTTCTACAAAGGTCGCAGGAGTCTGCGTCCGCGAAATAGCTTGCGTCGAGCTTCGAAAGGTAGTAGATCGGCAGCGATCCGAAGTCGTGTGTCTGCGGTGTGGGCTGGTAAACGACAACCGCCAGCGCCATGACGATGGCGCCGTAGGACTCGAGCG
>JAOAPO010000403.1 GCA_025462945.1 Bryobacterales bacterium | reverse complement strand
CTATCGGCGAAAAAGCAGAAAACTCGACGGAAAAAGAAAAAATAATCGCGGGCCCTCCCGCTTTCCTGACTACCCCCATCGGTCGCGCCCCTCCCGCCCATGCACCGCCATTTTTTTTGCCTCCCGTATCCCTCTGAAAGGCGGTCACAAGGAATTTTACGATTGAAATCAATGAGATAACAGCATCTTAAAAAGCTTCCATGCCACCCTGAGGCCAGAAGAGGACCAACATGACTGCCACCACCGAAATCTCAGCCACTCAGCGCATCGCAAATCAACGAAACGCGCAAAAATCCACTGGACCCCGCACCGAAGACGGCAAAAACAACGCGAAATTCAACGCGCGCCGCCACGGCCTCACTGGCCAGTTTTACTGCATGTCCGAAAACGACGAAATCGCCTACAACGCCTTCGAAGCCCGCATGCTCCCCAGTCTCCGCCCCGAAGGCGCCTACGAAACCCAGCTTGCAATCTCGGTCACGCAGGACCAGTGGCGCCTCAATCGGTCCCGCAGCATCGAACACAACCTCTATGGGCAGGGTCACGACGAACTCGCCGAGACGACCGACGCCTGCTCCCCGAACGTTCAGGTCGCTTCCACCATGGCCGATACCTTCCGCGAAGGCGATCGCACCTTTGCCAACATCGCCCTCTACGAAACCCGCATTCACCGCATGATCGCGAAAAACGAGAAGCGCCTCGCGGAACTCCGCGCTGAACGCGAAGCCGCCGCCGCCCAAATCCGCGAAGCCGAAGCTCAGGCCCGGTACGAGGCCGAACTCCTCGTCCGCCTCGCGAAGTTCGAGAACGAAGGCTTCAACGAGGATGGCGTCGTCTCTCCGGAAGCCCGGATCGGCGAAACCGTCGAGGTGAATGGCTTCGTTTTTTCCTCCGCACAACTCCGGCTCGACATCGCCCGCGCCGATCGCCTCACAACCGCCAAAATCTGCGCCAAATATGGCTGGGACGCCGCCCGGATCAAAGCCGCCTGCCAAATAAACTTCCCGAGGGCTGCCTGAGCGCGCGGCCTCGATCCGCTCCCCAGCCCGGGCCAGGGGGGACTTCAACTCCAGGGCGAAAACTGCTATACTGCTGGTTGCAGGTCGAGCCAATGGAGTGGGCGCAAGCCCACTTTTTTATTGCTCTCGGCCTAAATCGGACCCTGTTATGCCCTTGAAGACAAAGGAAGAGATGATCGCAGCCGTCGAACGCATCGCCGAAACCGTCGTGCGTGCCGCCGGCCTCGAACTGTTTGAGGTCGAGCTAAAGGGAGCTGGCCGAAGTCACTATCTCCGGGTCTATATCGACAAGCCGGTGAACCAGCCGGGTGCCCCCCTCACCCCGCCGGAACCCTCTGCCCAGGAACCCTCTACCCTCGAAGCCGCCCCCGAAGATGCGCCCGACGTCCCCGATGCCGGGCCAGCTCAGCTCGGCGTGACTCATGAAGACTGCGAACTCGTCTCCCGCGAGATGAGCGCTCTCCTCGACGCCGAAGATCCTATCCCCGGCACCTACAGTCTCGAAGTGTCCTCCCCTGGTGTCGAACGCCCACTGAAAAGGTGGAAGGACTGGGAACGCTTCCGTGGACACAAAGCGAAAGTCGTGCTGAGCGAACCGCTGGAGGACACCAAACTGAAGACCTTCGACGGCATCATCGCCGAGACATCCGAGGCCGACCAAACCCTGACACTCGATGTCGGAAAAGGGCGGACCGTGACCTTCCCCTTCGCACTCGTCAGTAAGGCGCACCTCAAGTTCGAGTGGTAGCAACCTCGAACCGCAGTCTATAACACCCCAGAATTGAACGATTTGTAACCGAGGCAAAACGTGGACAGCATCTATCAGTCGATTGAAATCCTGAGCAAAGAAAAGGGCATTGACGCTCAGATTGTGCTTGACGCCGTGAAGGACGCCATGCTTCTCGCTGCGCGCAAACACTTCCGCACCAACGAGAACTATGAGGCGGATTTCAGCGGTAAAGAAGGCCTGAAGCTCTTCGCGGTCAAAACCGTGGTCGAAGACATCGTCGACCCCGCCATGGAAATGTCGCTCGCCGAAGCCCAGCGCATCGACAAGACCGCCGAAATCGGTTCCGTCGTCCGCATCTCACGGCCCACCGAAGCCCTCGGCCGCATCTCCGCGCAGACCGCCAAACAGGTCATCTTCCAGAAGGTCCGCGAGGCCGAACGCGACACCATCTATCGCGAATACGCCGATCGCGTCGGCGAACTCGTCAACACCACCATCAAACGCGTTGAAGGCCTCGATCTCGTCGTCGACCTCGGTAAAACAGAAGCCCGTCTGCCGAAGCGCGAGCAGTCGCGCCTCGAAAGCTTCAGCACCGGCGATCGCGTCCGCTGCGTCATCAAACTCGTTGATAAATCGGCCAAAGGCCCCGGCGTCGTCGTCTCCCGCGCCGATGGCGACCTCGTCCGCCGCCTGTTCGAGCAGGAAGTCCCCGAGATCTACGACGGCACCGTGATCATCAAGGCCTGTGCCCGCGAAGCCGGCGAACGTACTAAAATTGCCGTCCAGAGCCGTGACCGCGACGTCGATTCCGTCGGCGCCTGCGTCGGCATGAAGGGCATGCGCGTCCAGTCCATCATCCGCGAGCTCCGCGGCGAGAAGATCGACATCATCGAGTACTCCGAGGACGCGGTCAGTTTTGCCACTCACGCCCTCAGCCCGGCAAAGATTACCAGGGTCAACATCCTCGAAGCTGAGGAACGTCACATGGAAGTCATCGTCGACGACACCCAGCTTTCACTCGCCATCGGCAAGCGCGGCCAGAACGTTCGGCTCGCCGCTAAACTCATGGGCTGGAAGATAGATATCAAGAGCGAGGAAGAAAAGCGTCAGGAAATGCAGAATGCAATTTCCCTGCTTTCTACCGGCGTTCCCGTCTCTGTTCTCATTGATTACGGCCTCGCCGAATCCACTGTGGACGCTCTCGTGCATGGCGATATCGGCACAGTGGAAAAAGTGGGCAGCATGACCCCGGAAGATCTCGAAGCCATTCCTGGCATCGACGGGCAGGCTGTCGCTCACATTCAGCAGGCCATCAACTCTTATTACGGCCAGGAATACGCGGCCGAAACCCCTGCGGCAGAAGAAGCTCCGGCTGAACCGGAGACTTTTGAGAACCAGGAAGGCGTCGAAACACCCGTCGAGCCTGTCACCGCAGTTATGCCGGACTCTGGCTCAGTCGAGTCGTTCCCCGAAGCCTCCGGCGAGGCCCCGGGTCCGGAAACTGGTGAAATGGCAGAGGATTCAGGCTCTGCTACCATAGTTGAACCAGCAGAACAGGGTTAACCGGGTGGAGATTCGCTCGCAATTCAACCCGTGGGAGAATCCGGCGCTCTAAGTCTGCCGGAATGCGTTTGGTAGTGGAATGCTGATTCGCGCGGACGCAATGGCGCGGGCAGCGGGCAGGTAGAGAACTTTTGAATACGAGCAAGATCCGCATCAATGAGTTAGCGCGCGAAATGGAAGTGAAGTCGCGCGAACTCATCGACAAAATCCGCGAACTCGGCATTGCCGAAAACGTCACCCACTCAAGCTCCATCGACGATGACGCCGCGGCCAAAGTTCGGCACTATTATGCAGGTGCCGGAGCGGGGGACAAGAAAACCCGTCCCTCCGCCAATGAGCCCGACGAGGCACCGGAGACAAGGCCCCACGAGGCCCCGGCAGCAAGGTCCGAACAGGCCCCGGCAGCAAGGTCCGAACAAGCCCCGGCAGTCAGGTCCGAACAGGCCGACGCTCCGAAGGCTGCGTCCGTCAGACCTCCATCCCCGCGCGCCCCAGTTGCCCGGCCCCGCACTGACGCCGCCTCTGCGGTCGTCGCCACAGCCGATCCCGCCCCGGCTCAAACCAGGCCTCTCACCATGGCGGCCGGACAATCTGCCCCGGCAGGCGATGCGACAGCCGGCGAGCCAAAGGAAGACGACAAGGACAGCGACGCGATGCGCCCCCGCGCTCTCCCGCTCCGCCCGCCACTTCTCGGTCGCGGCAGCCCCATCCACCCGCCACTCGGAGCCCGGCCCTCCGCTCTGCCGCTCGCGCCTCCCGTTCGGCCTCCCGCCGAACACCGAGGCGAAGCGCGTCCGGCCAAGGCAGCACCCACCCAGGCGCCGCCCACACAGCCCACCCCGGTGCAGGCCACCCCTGCGCAGGCTCTTGGCTCTGAAGCAAAGGCACCCGAAACCCGGCCCGAACCGCGGACGCCCCTCGCGCCCCCCGTGAGCGCCGCCCCCGGTCGCCCCGTGCCCCCGCCGGCTCGTCCCATCCCGACCGCGCCGACGCGCCCCGGCCAGATTCTCTCCGGACCCCGTCAGCCGCTGCCGCCTCTGGCCACGCCGCCGATGCCGCGCCCGCCCGCTCCTCGCCCCATGGGTGAGGTTCGTCCCGGTGCGCCCATCGCGCCTCCGCCACGGCCCAGCGCCGCGCCCGGAGCCCCCGGACCCCGTCCGCCAGCTCAGCAGCAGCAGCCCTCCGCCGGAACGCCCATCGCTCCTCGTCGGCCCGCAGGCCCCGGTCAGTTCGCACCGCAG
>JAOAPO010000396.1 GCA_025462945.1 Bryobacterales bacterium | reverse complement strand
CACGCCTCCGAGACGCTTCCCAGCACCTCGGAAAGGTTCAGCAGGCCCACCTTGTTCTTGATGATCTTCTGATCTGCGTTCATCTCACATTCTCCTGATTTGCGCTACACGCATTCTATCGAAATGTAAGATCAAGTCAAGACTAGTACATCTTATTAAACGTCGAAACTGGCGTCCGCGCCAGTGCAACCACCAGTGAAACGGGAGCTTACCGCTTTGACTACGTCGATCCCGGCAAGTACACCCTGACCGTCGAACAAAGTGGTTTTTCGAAGTTCTCCCAGGCAAATTTCACGGTCCAGGCCGGCGGCGACATCACGCTGAACATCCCCTTGCAGGTTGGCGCAATGACCGAAAACGTCACCATCGCCGCGAGCCCCGTAGAGGTTCAGTTCAACAACACAAACGTCGCCATGACCATCGACACGAAGATGGCGCAGGATCTCCCCCGCTTCGAGCGCAATCCATTCAAGCTCTCTCTCCTCGATCCCACCGTGGTCGAGACCCGCCGCGGTGAAATGAACCCGTATAACAGCTACGCGCCGAACAGCGTCGAGATGGGCGGTATGACCAACCTGAAGAACGAACTGCAGGTGGATGGCAGCCCCGTCGGCATCGCCTATAAAGCCGCTTACGTGCCCAACACGGATTCGGTCGGCGAAACAGTTGTACAGAAGAACGCGGTGGATGCGAGCGTCGGTCACAGCGCGGGCGGCACCATCAGCATCGCCACCAAATCCGGCACCAATGAATGGCACGGCGTCGCTTCATGGCTCGGACGCATTCCCGCTCTCAACGCCGTCACCGACCGCACCACCAACACTTTCACCGCCGCCCGCAACAATATCTACGGCGGCGCTCTCGGCAGCCCCATCATCAAGAACAAACTCTTCAGCTTCTTCAGCTTTGAGGCTCAACGGCTGCGCACTCCCGCCACAACCCTCTGGACCGTACCCACCGCGGCCGAGGTCACCGGCGATTTCTCGCAGAGCCTCAATACCAACGGCGCCCTCCGCACCATCTACGATCCCTTCACGACGACTTTTGACCCCTCCACCGGTGCTGTTACGCGTCAGGCCTTCGCCGGCAACAAGGTTCCCGCCTCCCGCTTCGATCCTCTCGGTGCTCGCTGGATGGCCGACCTTGCACCGTTCCAGCCGAACCGCACTCCCGACAACGGCACCGGCCAGAACAACTACAGTTTCGTGACCACCGGCCGAACAAACTACTGGAACCTCTCCGAAAAAAGTCGACTACTACATGAACCAGTCGCTGCGGTTCTTCGCGCGTCCCAGCATCTACCGCACCAACGTCCTCACCGTTCCAACAGACCTGCTGCTGAAAAACGAACTCTACACCCAGCCCGGCAGCACTCGTAATGGCTTCACGCTCCCCGCGCAAGCCCTGTGGACCGTCAACGCCAGCACTGTCATCAGCTTCAGCGGCGACTATCGGAACTTCGTCGACCAGTTCACTTCGCCCAACAAAGATGTCGATAACTTCGCCAAATTCTGGCCCGGTAACAACTGGTACGCCCCCTTCGCGATGAAACCCGAGATCTACCCCAACTACATGCCGGGTGTCTTGCTGACGAACGGCAGCACCACTGCAATGACGCTCGGCTCGCCCGGCAACCACTGGCAGCAGCAACCCGCCGGCCAGAGCTTCGCCGTAAACGCCTCCCAGCAGCGAGGTCGCCACTTCCTGCGCACTGGTTTTGAAATGCGCCATGAGGGGGGCAAGCTTCTCGCCGTCCAGGGGAACCAGTTCGCCTTCAATTCCACGACCACGGCGAATACCTTCATCAATCCGAACACCCGGCTCAACGGTAATCAATTCGCCACCCTTCTGCTCGGCGCGATCGACGATGCCAGCCAGGCCGTTGCCGTTCCAGTGAATCAGAACCGGATCACTTACTTCGGCGCTTACCTGCAGGACGACTTCAAGCTGAGCCCGAACATCACCCTCAATCTCGGCCTCCGCTACGAGTACGAAACGCCCTGGCACGACGAACTCCATCAGCAGTCAATCGGACCCGACTTCACGGCCCCGACCCCGGGCGTTTCTGCCGCTCCGCCGAACATCGCGTCGTCCGTCACTTCCATGCTGACCTCGCCCTACAGCTATACCGGCTCGTGGGTCGGCACCTCAGACAAGAACCCCGGTGTGTGGCCCTCACAGAAACTTGTGTTCATGCCCCGTCTCGGCATCGCCTACCGAGTGGGCGACAAGACCGCCATCCGCTTCGGTTATGCGCGCTACGTGACGCCTTCGGAACTCAACTACGTCGGCCGCTCGTATGGCAGCTTCGAAGCCCTCAATTTCATGCAGCCCCCCTACCCTGGGTACGACGCTTCGCAGAACCCGCTGCCGCTGAACAACGGCGTGCCCCAGCAATTTGTGTCAAATCCGTTCGCGAAGAACCCCATCGTCGCGCCTCCAGGAGCCACTGCCGGTCCCGCCATCGGACTCGGTGCCGCGAACATCGCCTGGGCGGGTGCGAGTTTCGTGCGCCCTGTAAACGATCGCTACAACCTCACCCTCTCCCGTCAGATCCCCGGCCGCATCGTGGTCAACGCCACCCTGTTCATGAATCAGGGCCGAAACATCACTTACTCGCGGAACCTCAACCAGGTCGACCCGAACATCATCTACAAGTACGGTGCAGCCACGTCTGCTACAGTCGCAAACCCTTTCTACAACTACCTGACTCCGGCCCAGTTCCCCGGACCCCTCCGCAACCAGGCCAACGTGCCGATCACGTCGCTGCTCGTCAAGCGCCCGCAATACGGCACCTGTGGGAGACGTTCGCTTCCGGCGTAGAAGAGCAGTACTATAGCGGCGACATCCGGATTCAGCGCCCCTTCGCGAACGGCTTCAATTTCCTTTTCGGCTATTCCTACATTCGGGAAAAGTGCCAGTGTATCACCGCCAGCACCAGCGCCCAGGCCATCCAGCCGTGGTACGCCAACGCCGTGGATGCCTATACCGACACCCTCCGCTGGGTGGACAGCGCTAACCCGCATCATCGTTTCACTGGCGCCGGCACCTACCAGCTTCCCTTCGGCAAAGGCCGCCACTTCCTCGGTACAGCCAATGCCCTGGTGGATGGCGTTCTCGGCGGCTGGCAAATTGCCGGTTCCTGGACAGCTAACTCCGGAAGCTATCTGCAGTTCCCAGGGCTTGCCGTGACCGGCGATCCGACGATCAGCGATCCCACCCCCGCGAGGTGGTTCGATACCTCCAAATTCGCCCAGTTGTCACCGTTCGTGATCCGCACCAACCCCGACCACTATCGCGACCTGCGCGGGCCGATCTACTGGAACATCGACAGCACGCTTTCCAAGCGCTTCAAACTTACCGAGAAGTTCAACGCGGAATTGAAGGCCGAAGCCTACAACCTCACCAACCGTCTCAACCGTGCCAATCCCGATCTCGGCGTCACCAGCACTACGTTCGGGCAGTCGCTTCGCCAGGGTGTTACTGTCGGACGTCAGGTCGAAATCGGCATGAGGATACTGTTCTAGTTCGCAACACCACGAAAGCGAAAACACAAATGCACAGACACTACGTTTACTCTTTACCTGTCTTTCTTGGCGTTGCGGCAGTGATTTCCCCGGCGCAGACCGCGTCAGCGCCGCTCTCCGAGCGGGTCGCTCACTATGACGCAGCAAAGACGCGCCCCAGTACCGCAGTCCATAACGGTGCCGGCGGCATGCAGTTCGGCAACCTCGTCGACGTGAAGCATGTGACGGGCACCTGGATCTTCTTTCAGCGTGGCGTGCTCAAGCCGCACAGCAGCATTGGCGAGCACTATCATAATCGCTGCGAAGAGATGTTCGTCATCCTGGACGGCGAGGCCGAATTCACCATCGATGGACGGACCTCGCTCATCAAAGGCCCGGCCGCTGTGCCCGACCGCATGGGCCATGCGCACGCCATCTATAACGCGACGGACCAGCCAGTGCAGTGGATGAACATCAACGTTGGCCTCGGCCCGAACTATGATGCGTTCAATCTGGGCGACGGACGTGTGGGAGTACCGCTCGACGCCGTCCCCCAATTCCCCAGCCTTCGTTTCGATCGGTCCCTCCTCCGTCCCGCAAAAGAAATGGACGGCGGCTCGGGCACCGTGCAATACCGCCGCGGACTGGATCCGACGATCTTCTCCACAACGTGGACGTATGTGGACCACCTGCTGATCCCCCCAGGCGCCAGCGTAGGCCCCCGGGCGATCCCGAACATCAGCGAAATCTACTACGTGATGTCAGGCGAGGGAACGGTGAAGGTCGGGAACGAGACGGCGGCGATCAAAGCCGGCGATGGAATCCCTGTAGACATCAACCAAATGCGGTCATTCACACAAACCGGCTCAGAGCCTCTCGAGTTTCTGATCGTGGGCGTGTCGAAGGATATGGAATCGAAACTCGCGCTGATGAATGCGAAGCCGGCCCCGCGTGGTGGACCCGGCGGGCCGCGCCGCCAGCAATAAGACACACGGGTTCGGTCGCGTTCGGTGTTACTGCAAGCTCTGGGTAACCATCCGATGCGCCGAGGGACCGAACCCCGCACGAAGGGGGGAATCGATCTGTGGTGCCATGCGCCGAAGGTACGCCACCAGAGAGCTGATGTTATCCGGGCGGATCTCGCGGAGACTTCCGGTGAGACCGAGCGCAACGGACCCACCCCCCACCGGAACGGCGAGGCAACGTATCGACAACGATTCTTCGCGGTCATCGACGGCGTACCCTAGCTTGTGAACGGAGTCCAGTTCATCGCGAAGGGCATGTTTGGACGTAATCGTCCGGTTCGTATGCGGAATCGCCTTATGCCGGGCGAGAAAGCTTGACCGCTCATCCTGGTCCAGCCACGCCAGCAGCACTTTCCCCACGGCGGTGCATTGTGCACTGGCCCTTCGCCCGGGATAAACGTCGCAAGGTGTCTGGCTGGAGCCGTCGGCTTTCGCGAGGAAGAGAACCTGGTCCACTTCCAGAACGCTGATGAAGGAGGTGAGCCGCGTGGCCGAAGAGATCTCCTTGAGAACCGGCATGGCATTCGCGGTGAGTTCCTGATGATTCATGGGAACGGCTTTGGGCGAGTACACCTGAGGACTGACCCAGTAGCGGCGATCGTCCGCATCACGGGTCAGGTAGCCCAGCGATTCCAGTGTAGAGAGGAGAAGCGATGTTGTGCTTTTAGGAAGCTCCAGCTTCTCTTTAATGTCGGAGAAACTCAACGGGTGAGGAGAGTTGTTCAGGAGGCCCAGGATCGACAGCGCTCGTGCGACCGAGTTGGAGGGGCCTGCCGCTTTTCGATCATCCTTCGCTTGAAGCAATCGCGCAGCCTGCGTCGGTCGTAAGTCCGCCATGATGTGGTCACCTCCTGCTCAGGCCGAAATGTTAGACCAAAAATATCACAAGCCTGGCTTTACGAGGTGCTCGGACCCAGCGGCGATGAAGCTGTCGAATACCGGCCCGCCAATCCATGGTTTCCGTTGCCCGGGGGGCTATTTAGGGACCGCGAACACCTGAATCGCGTCGGACGTATATGGAACGCCGCCGTTGCCCCCGCCGGTCGCAAGCACCGCCACATATTGGCGACCGTCTTTGCCCAGATACGTCACAGGCCCGTTGTTCGCGGAAGACTCCAGCTTCATCGTCCACAACTCTTTGCCGGTTTTTGTGTCGAAGGCCCGGAACTTGCTGTCATCCGTTGCGCCGATGAAGATCAGTCCGCTCGCCGTCGCCATCGGGCTGCCGATGTTGTACCGGCCGGTATTCCTGCTGCCCTCGGGCAGATCATCGGTCGTGCCCAGCGTCACCTGCCACGCGATCCTGCCGGTATTCACGTCGACCGCGCTCAGATTGCCCCATGGTGTTTGAGAGCAGGGTTCGCGGGTCTCCCGGTTCCAGAAGTAGCCGAAGTTCGTCATCGCGTACGTACCGTCCGGTCGTGGTCCCATCCTGGTCGGAGCGCCGAGGTTGTTCGAGTTCGCTATGTATAACCCACGGGGCCGGTCGAATGCAGCCCCACCCCAATCGATCCCGCCAAGGGCGCTGGGGAAGGTAGCCACCGACGAGTCGGCGCGCAGGGGTTTGAACGCCGTGCTGGAGACGATGTTTTCCTTCTTGATCATGTCCCTGCAATACGCCTCCAACTCGGGCCTCACCTTCACAATGTCCTTCTCCACATCGAAAGACAGTCTGGAAAGGGGCGGCGTAACAGACATCGGCTGTGTTGGCCACGGCTGCTCGCCCGGAATATCGGTGTCGGTGGGAACCGGAATCTCCTTCACCTCATAAAGCGGTTTGCCGGTGACACGGTCGAGCATGAACAGAATGCTCGTCTTGTTCATCACCGCGATACCAGGAATCGTTCGCCCCCCTCGCTTCACCTCGATCAGGGTCACCGAGGGCAGATCGAGATCCCAGATATCGTGATGCACCGTCTGGAAGTGCCACAGGTACTTTCCCGTGGCAGCTTCCACAGCGACCACACAGTTCGCGAACAGATTCGTTCCATGACGATCGCTGCCATAGCGATCATAGGTCGGCGCGCCAAAGGGCAGATACACGATGCCGCGCCTTTCGTCTGCGATGATCCCGGTCCAGACGTTGACACCGGACCTCTTTACCCAGCTGTCTCCCTCCCACGTATCATGTCCGACCTCGCCCGGACGCGGCACGGAATGGAAGGTCCAGACGGCCTTGCCGGTCCGGGCGTCCCACGCTCGAACGTCTCCCGAGGCGCCCTGCGTCGGACTCTCCTGGACGCGTGAGCCCGTAATGATGAGGTTTTTATGAATCAGAGGCGGTGTACTGAAGCTGTACTGGCTCTTTGGGAAACCGTTCATTACATCGTCGGTCTTCAGGTCCAGCGTGCCTTCCGTCCCAAACGCCGGGGACGGCTTGCCTGTGGCGGCATCCAGTTCCATCAGCTTGCCGCTCGTGGTGGCGATAACAATCCGCGGAGCAACGCCCTTCTCGCCCGGCCAGTACTCCACGCCCCGCATTGCGGGCCGGTCGCCAGAGGGCATGTTGAACACCCACGCTTCCTTTCCGGTGGAGGAGTCGAGCGCAATGACCGTGGCGTACGGCGTCGCGACATACATCATGCCGTTCACAACCAGAGGGGTAGCTTGCGATCCCGCAAACCGGCTGCCGCCAAAACCGCCGCGGCCCTGTGCTCCGGCCGCGCCGCCGCGGCCAGGGGGCTGCGGGCGCGAGTTGTAGTCTGCGGGTCGCATGTGATAGACCCATGCCTGCGTCAGTCTTGCGACATTGTGAGGTGTAATCTGGGTCAGCGGGGAATAGCGATTGCCCCCTGCATCCTGAGCATAGTGCGGCCACTCGTTGGACAACTCGGCAGCAAACGCCGGCGCGAAAGTCAGCGCGAGAATCGCAAGGGTTTTCTTCATTGTTCCCATTTTATTGTTTCGTTTATTGCCAAAGTAAGTGGCCGATCTTGCCCAGAACCACGCGCATCGCAAAGAGCCTGTGACAAGTTCTTTCGGACGTTCAGATCTCGTGCGATCTCGGCTCACCCTTTTGAAGGGCTCAACTCCCGATTGAGTGAGAGATCTCACTTGACCCATGTCCACAGAGATACCGTCAATCCGTTTGGGTGACCTCGTGAAGTCTATTTGCAGAGTTCTTCCAAGTCAACGAGAGTTCAACCCGCTGAACTGGACTGCCCTCGACTACAGGGCGGAGCGAGGGTGTCCTGAATGCTGTGTACGCCGTTTCTGGTAACAATGGAAGAAACTAGCATGGCACGACGAAGAACATAGAAGCCGTTCAGCGACGAACAGAAGGAATTGCTGCAGGGCAGCAGGATGCCTGCCGACGGCAACGACCTGCTGAGCAGTTGACCACCGCCGCGGGTCGGGTTGTGGTTGAGTACGAATGGGAGGGGGTGGCGTTCAAAGGCCACCGGAGTGACCGGGGCGTCGGCGGGTACAGCGGCACTGGAGATTCGGAGGAGGAGCCGCCGGGCGTCCTCGTTTCCTGGATTGAGCCTGGTGGCGCGCTCGGCGGCGGTTTTAGCTTCTGGCATGCGCCCTAGCTTGAAGAGTACGGAGGCGCGGCCCGATTGGGATTCGCTCGATTCCGCGGCGGCATCGTAGGCGGCCAGGGCCGCGGCCCAGTTGCCGCGTTCCTCCTCGATGCCGCCGATAAGACGACGGGTGCGGGCCTTGGGTTCGCCTCGTTTTTCGGCGGCTTCGGCGGCGCGGATGGCTTCCGGGAATTTGCCTTCGGCGAAAAGGACCCTCGCGAGCGCATAGTAGCCGGTCGCCCACTTGGGTTCAGTCGAAATCAACCGTGCAAAGACGGCTTCGGCTTTGCCGAGATCGCCGAGTTGCTGATAGCACAGGCCGAGGAGGTAACGGCTGGGGGGGGCTGTCTCGTTTTCGAGGACGGCGGCGGCCTCGGCGTAGCGGCCCTGTTCAAAGAGCGCCTGCGGCGTCGGGGCTTGCGCGAAAAGGAGCAGAAGCAGAAAAATCATGCGGTGGCTCCCATTGTAAGAGGCACGACACAGATCGTCGCTGCTGTTATTCGACTACTTCATGCGGTGGAACTTCGGAGCCTTCGCCGCCCGCCGTGTCAATGCGGGCGATCGGCAGACTATACAGGTGCGCTTCCAGTTCGCGCGTCTGCATCATGAGCCGCAATCATATTGGTAAGACCCGACGCTACTCCTGCCCAACCCCGAGAAGCAACGATTGCAAGCCTCTGGAATCGGATTCGAACGCCTGCGCGCCCCCAAGACCCCTGTCATTTGCACGGCCAGTTACAGGAAGCTGCCGTTCAGCTGTGTTCAAAACGTATGAAAGCGTTTGCCTCGCTGCGCGATTCCGCTCTTCGCGGCACGGATTCCCGTCAGGGCGTCTCTATCGCTTCTGCGTGTCAGCTATACTGGCTTCGAGCGATGCGGATTTCAGACGAAAACCTTCGTGGGCGAACGGTTATCGCAGCGGACGGACAGGCGCTTGGCGAGGTCGTTGCGATCTTCCTTAACACCGAAACATGGCGCGTTGACTCGCTGAAAGCCAAGCTACGCAACGAAGTCGCTGACCAACTCGGTGCGGCGCGCGATATTTTCCACGCCGGAACACTTGAAATACCGATTCGCATGGTTCAGTCGGTCGGCGATGCCGTCGTCCTTTCGGTGGACACACAGGAGTTGCGGCCGGTTCTGCCGGACCAGGGCGGGATTTCGGCCGCGCACTGATGACCACCCCAGCGGCCATCTTCAGAGGCTGCCGGAGTAAATCTCGCCGCACACACCATTCGAACTGGCACGGTGAACGCGCCCTGGTGATTAGCTCGTCAGCCTGACGCTTCTATCTAAACGAAAGTAGCTCTCGGTTGAGTCTCACCGCGCTCTCTGGTGGATTGGCGACCGACTCGAACAGCCAAAGGCCCCCGGAGCCATGGCAGCATCTTCCGTGCGAGCAGCGTGCAGCCGAGAAATGACAGTCAGCAAAGTGTCACGACTTGCTGTTGCGCAGGCGATCTTGCCTGAGGCTCTTTGTCAACCCCGTACAGTTGCGGATGCCCGATCGCGCTCTGTTCGCCAGCCTTGCTTACGTCGCCTCCCTCCTCGGCGCGCCTCCGTATGCGGCGAGCCCGCGGAGAACGCTGGGCGGTGGTAACGGAATGCTAGTCTAGTGTCCAGCAAATAGCTGGACGTAAATCGCAGGTCAGCATACACTGAGACATGCCCCGAGTGACGCCTGTTCTTGCCGTTTCGGAGGATCAGGAGCGGCAGATTCAGCAATGGCTGGTCGCGCTT
>JAOAPO010000331.1 GCA_025462945.1 Bryobacterales bacterium | reverse complement strand
ATGTGCCGGCTCGCCAGTCGTTTCTCGTCGAAATGGTCGGTCGAGAGGACATGATCAACGCCATCGCTTTGAACTCGACCATGTTCAACTTCGCTCGCGTGGCAGGACCCGCGGTTGCAGGAATTCTCGTCGCCAGAATCGGCGAAGGCTGGTGCTTCTTCGCGAACGGCATTTCGTACATCGCGGTGATCACCGGACTCTTGCTGATGAAGCTGGATCCTGCTGCTCCGCGCCCCCCGCGTACAGGGTCGGTGTTGCGGAACATTCGGGATGGCTACGCATTTATCGGGCGTAACCCGCCCATCCGGAATCTGCTCGGCATGACCGCACTGCTGAGTTTCGCCGGGCTCTCATTCATCGTGTTGATGCCCGTCTTCGCTGACGGTATTCTGCACAAAGGGGCTGGCGGACTGGGAGCACTGATGTCTTCCCTGGGCGTGGGTGCCACCGTGGCGGCTCTGTTGCTCGCGTCCCGCGTGAATGTGGCCGGTCTCAGTAAGTGGCTGTCGGGAGCGGCGCTAACCCTTCCGATTTCGCTTACGGCGTTTGCTGCCTCAACCAGGTTGCCGCTCTCGATGGTTCTCATGTTAGTGGCAGGCTTTGCCATGATGATCCAGATCGGCGCGACCAATACGCTGATCCAGTCGATGGTGCCGGACAGCTACCGAGGGCGAGTCATGAGCGTTTACTCCATGATGCTGATCGGTATGAATCCGCTGGGCGCGATTGCAGCCGGCTTTGCAGCTCATCGCTGGGGTGCGCAGATCACGCTTACCGTGGGCGCTCTGGCCTGCCTTGTTGCCGCTATCGCCTTCGCGCTTCGTCTGCCGCACTTTCGTCTCGCAGCGCGGCTGCTGATTGACGAGGAAGCGCGGCTTACTTCGCCGCCAGATCCCGTTGAACTGCCCGTACCAGGGCTGTGATCTCGTCCCGCGAAACGCCGTTCCATTGCACGACCACATAGAACCTGCGCGCCTGAAACCTCACCGTATTGGCCTCTGAGCGGCTCTTTTGCACGGCTTCGAATGCCGAGCCCTCCGATGAAAAGCCGCAGGCCCAAACCTGTGCTTCACCCTTGCTGGTGTATTCCGCCTTCCAGCACTCGGCCTTCGCCGCGTCCAAACCTGCGGGCGACGGGCCTTTCACCAGACTCTTACGGGTCCAGCCTGGAGTGGCCGTCTCCGGCAGCTTTGGCATGCCCGGCCCCGAATTGCCGCAGGACGCCAGCAGGAACACTGCGACCAAAGGTAAACTAAGACTTCTCACCACTTTGAGAATATCTTGTCCATATCCATACTCAACGATTCCGCCCGACCCTCTACTGAAGCCGCATTCTCGCGCTTCGAACATGACAACATCCTGGAGCGCGCACGCGCTCTGGACCTCCGCGCCCGAACCGATGGCCTAAGCGCAATCTCCCCCGCTGACGACCCGCTTGTCCGGATCTGCATGGAGCTGGACGACGAGGGTAAGGTCACCAGGAACTCCCTCGGCGTGCTGAACCTCGCGTGGCAGGCACAGGAACACCCCGAGTGGGCTGACCAGATCACGGCGGAAGTCCAGGAGATCCGGCAGCGGATTCAGGACGCCCACGGAACGAGAATTCGGTTCATCATCTGGGCCGGCATGGGCGGCTCCATGGAAGACAAGACAGCCTACAACGCGGCTGGTCTCTTCAAAGGCGGCCCGCGGTTCTACTCTCTCGATTCCACCGATCCGCAGAAGCTCAAGTCGATCGTCGACGACATGCAGCGCCGGGCAAGCCAGCCGATCGCGGAACTTCTGCCCGCAACTCTCGTCGTCGGCATGGCCATGGGGATGACTTCGTATGAGCCGGTCGTCAACCTGGAAAAGCTGGCGAAGCTCTATGACAAGTTCGGTATCGACAGCACCAGCAACTTCATTTATATGACGCTGCCGGGGTCCATTCTGGATAACTTCGCGGGCCCTCGGGGCTACCGACGCATCCCGCTGCAGCCGGACAACGACAACACCACAGCAGGACGCCACAGTGCGCCACTGACCCGCGGGAGTCTTTATCCTCTGGCGCTGGCGGGCGTGCCCCTGAAGCCATGGATTGCGGGTGCCTCGCTCAGCGACGCCGAAGTGAATGACGCCTTCAAGCTGGCCGCCTACCTGCACACCGCCGGTCTGAATGGGCGCGACAAGGTGACGTTGCTGTTGCCGAAGTCATGGGCCGCGGCGGCGCTCTGGACCAAGCAGGACGTCGAAGAAAGTCTGGGAAAAAGCGAAGCCATTGGGATCAAGATCGTGATCGGCGAGCGCGTTGCTCCCAGGCACTACCATCGTGCCGGGGACCCGAAGCAGGACCGCGTCTTCCTCGCCATTCAGCACAAGGGCGAGCCACATCCCGAGGCCGAGGGCATCGGAAAACTGCGCACTGGCAAGTACCCGGTCGCGATCGTCACGTTCCCCTCGAAAGCACCGCTCTCGCGGTACATGCAGTTCATCCATCACGTCGTCTTCGGGCTCGGTGTTTTGCGCGAAATGAACTTCGTGACGCAGCCCGCAGTCGAACTGTATAAATCGATCACATCGCAGATCTTCAAAGAGGCCTCCGAGACCGGCGGCATCCAGAGCACGTCCGCCTGGAAGGGGCTGGGCAACATCCGGCACTGGAAGGGCGTTGTCGGACTTGAAACGCCGGATACACTGGCCGACGCTCTGTTGCAGGCTGCGAGCGGGCAGAGCGGCAAAGGCCAAACCGTCAATTACGGCGAACTGACCTTCTTCGGGGATATGCGGTATTCCGAAGAGGGACTGCAGGTAAAGGCAATCCTCGAGGAGGCGGCCACGCGCCTTTTTCGGTCCACTTTCCATATGGTTGCCGACGTCTACGAAGGACCTGCGATGAATCACAGCTACCACGAGATGATCATCGGCCACGGCGGCTGCTTCTCGATCGTGCTGCTTTCCGAGAGACAGGCGCGGTTCCCCGTCGCCGGCTACGAGCCGGACTATCACATGGCTCAGTTCCTGGCGACTCGTCAGGCGCTCCTCAAGAAGGGACGGATCGTGCACGCTCTCCTGGTCAAGGACCTCAGTCCGGAATCACTCCAGGTACTGGAGGCGTTCTTCGCGGAGACCGCCCGGGCACTGAAGATTCCAGTCCGGATGGACCCGCCGGCGTCAGCCCGCAGCTACGCACCGCGTTCGTATGATCGCGGCCGTCCAGAACGCGGACGTTCGGACGGACCACGACGCTACCCGAAGCGTTAGAAGGCGCTCCGGTTCATAAGAAACGTGTGTTTCTGAGCCGTGACCGTAAGGGAGCGGGACCGACACCGTACAGGGATGCCCATTCTACCTGCTAATTCTCTGACGGTTTGGCGATCTTATCCACCACCAAAACGTCCACCGGTGCCTTCGTTGCTTCCAGCTTGAGTCCAAGCTGTTGCTGAAAAGCTCCGAACAGATCGGGCGGGGCATCCACATCGGTCGCTGCCGGAGCTGGCGCGGGCTGGCCCGGCGCTGCTGGCTGGTTGATGTCGGGCGTCCACTTCAGAGTGAAGTCGTAGCGCTCGGGAAGCGACGTTTGGTCCACTACAGGCCGGTCAACAACCCTGCTCTGCAAAAAGCCCG
>JAOAPO010000325.1 GCA_025462945.1 Bryobacterales bacterium | reverse complement strand
CTATCGTCCGGGTCCCATCCAGGGCGGCATGCTCGACGACTTTATCGAGCGCAAGCACGGTCGCAAGGCTGTGATGTACGATCTGCCTGAACTCAAGGAACTGCTCGGCGAAACTTTCGGCATCATCCTCTATCAGGAGCAGGTGATGCAGATTTCGAATCGCCTGGCGGGTTACTCTCTGGGCGATGCCGACATGCTGCGCCGCGCGATGGGTAAGAAGAAGCCCGAGGAGATGGCCAGGCAGCGAGAACGGTTCGTCAAGGGCGCGCTGGAACGGGGACATCCCCAGAAGAAGATCGAAAAGATCTTCGACTACATGGAGCAGTTCGCCGGCTACGGCTTCAACAAGTCGCACTCCGCGGCCTACGCCTTTCTCGCGTTCGTCACGGCCTATCTGAAGTCGCACTTCCCCGTCGATTTCATGGCCGCGCTGCTCACTTCCGAAACGGGCAACGTCGCAAAGGTCGTCAAATACATCAACGAATGCCGCGATATGAGCATTCGCGTGCTGCCGCCGGATGTGAACGCCAGCGAATTTACGTTCACACCCGTTCGCGATGAGCAAGGCGACGCCATCCGCTTCGGCCTCGGGGCCGTGAAGAACGTCGGGCAGAACGCAGTGGAAGCGATCATCAGGGCCCGTACCACGGTGGGCAGTTTCAAGTCGATCCACCAGTTCTGCGAAGCCGTCGACATGAGCGCCATCAACCGGAGGGTCATGGAGAGTTTGATCCGCGGCGGCGCCATGGACAACCTCGAAGGCACCCGCGCCCAGCTTCTGCTTGCTCTCGACGGAGCAATGGAATCGGGCACGCGCGCAGCGAAAGACCGCGCCTCCGGGCAGGAGGACCTTTTCGGCGCCTTCGTCGAAGAAGATCAACCTGAGCCGTCTCTTCCCAAAGCCACCGACTGGACTCCCAAAGAGAAGCTCGTCGGCGAGAAAGAGATGCTGGGCTTCTACGTCTCCGGCCATCCCCTTGACGATTACGCTGACAAGATCTCAGAGCTCGCCAATCACGATTCCTCTACCCTCGAAGGTCTGGAAAAGGGCACCGAACTTGCCCTCTGTGGTGTCATCACGGGCCTGAATCGCCGCCGCAATAAAGACGGCAAGCCCTGGGCGTCATTCATGCTGGAAGACCGCGTCGGTGCTGTGGATGCGATGGCATTCACCACGGTTTACGAGAGCCTGGCGCAGATGCTCGAAGAAGACAAGCCCGTCTTCGTGCGCGGTCTCGCTCTCCCCGAAGAGGGCAATCCGACGAAGGTTTCAGTCAAGGAACTCGTTCCCCTCGATCTGGTCCGCGTCCCCATGCCCTCGCTGATCAGTATTCGTGTGCCCGTGGGCCGCAACGGCATTGATCGCGCACAGGAACTGCACACGCTGTTCGCGCGCAAGCCCGGAACCACCGCCGTCCGGCTCCGGCTCGACTCGCCGCGAGACTTTCAGGTGCTCCTCGATGTGCCCATCAAGGTGCGCCCCGACAAGGAGTTCAAAGCCGAGGTGGAACGTATCTGCGGTAAAGAAACTCTCGAATCGCTGGCAAATTGAGGGATAATACCGCACAGCGGCCTTCATGATTCGCATCCTCAGCGTTGCTGTTCCCGTTCGCGTCCTGACGCTGGTGGTCACCGAGACGGCCATTCTTTTCGGCTGCTACTTCTTCGCTGCCTGGCTCGATCCAGACATCCCCGACATGGCCACCTTCGTCGAGTTCGACGCCGGCCTCCAGCGCATTGCCATCGTGGTTCTCACGATCCTGCTCGCAATGTACCTGCGCAATCTTTACTCTCTGGTGCGCACGCCCGGCCGGGCAGCCCTCGCCCAGGAACTCCTCATCGTGCTCGGTGCCGCCTTCATGGGCCAGGGGCTGGTTCACTACCTCTCCGCCGACCTCCCGATCCCGCGCAAAGTGATGCTGTTTGGCAGCCCGATGGCGCTGGTTGCCATTTCGAGCTGGCGCCTTTTCTTCGATGCCGCGGCGCGCGACGCGGGAGCAGCGCAGCGTATTCTCTTCATCGGGCTTTCCCCTGCCGCGATCGAGACAGCCGCATGGCTGAGAAGCAGGCCGGAAGTCGGTATCCGCCCGGTCGGCTATCTGTCAAATCAACGTCTGATCGAGAAGGAAGAAGAAGCCGCCCAATCAGGCTTGCTGCGCCTCGGGAATTTTAGCGATCTTGATGCCGTGCTCGAAGCCCAGCAGCCTGGCTCGCTGGTCATCGCCGATCGCAGTGAAATACTGTCCACGTCCACGGAGGCGTTCCTCGAACTCGATTTCGGCGGCGTGCGTGTTGAAGATGCGACGGCGCTGTACGAGCGAATCTTCGGCCGCGTTAACGTCTCGAGATCACTGCTGCCCCGCCTCATCTTCTCCGACGCTTTCGAGCCCGACTTCACCACTTCGCGCCTCCAGTCTCTCTACTCGCCCGTCATCGGGGCAATTTTACTGGTGGCGCTGTCCCCTTTCATGTTCCTGCTTTCGGCGTGGCTGCGGCTCACTTCCTCGGGACCCAGTCTGGTTGCTGACTGGCGTCTGGGCCTTGATGGCGTGCCCTTTCGCCGCTGGCGGTTTGGAACGGACGGCGCAACCGGCGAAGCCTCCATCCGTCATCTCGGGCTCGATGCTCTGCCCCAACTCTGGAACGTTGTCCGCGGCGATATGTCTTTGGTGGGACCTGCACCGGACCGCGCCGAATACGCGACCGAACTCGCGCGAACCATTCCGTTCTACTCTCAGCGGTACCGTGTGAAGCCGGGCCTGACTGGCTGGGAACAGGTTCACCGCTATCAGCGCCCGCCGAGCGACGTGCTCCGCCGCCTGGAGTACGATCTCTACTACATCAAGAACCTCGCTCCTTCCCTGGACTCCGTCGTTCTCATGCTCGCGCTGAAGACCAGGCTGCTCTAGCAGTCCTGGCGGAACGGCTGCTAAACCTGCTTCGT
>JAOAPO010000299.1 GCA_025462945.1 Bryobacterales bacterium | reverse complement strand
ACTCGCCATCAATAAATGGCGCCTTCTCCGCATCTACGGCATGGAAAAGGCCGTCTACGAACACCAGCTCGCCACCGCAAGGCCCAACTCCGCCCACGGCCCACATGGACGGCCCGTGGAAGTAAATCACGATCTCTATCGCCTCGCCAGGGCCAACGCCCGCGAACACGACGGCGTCATTCTGGCCGCGCTCAGCCGCCTCGAAGCCCGCTTCCATCGTCAGTTCTGCGCCGCTCTGAAAATGCTGATGTCCCTCCGCCGCCTCAACCCGCTCACCGCAATCTCACTCGAAAAGGAAACCCTCCCATGCGCCCACTGCAGCTCATCCTCGGTCCCACCTTCGACGACACAGCCGAAAAGTTCGAAGCCCGGCTCCGGCCGGTAGACATGATGGAGGCGTCTCTCGTCGCCCAGATCGTCCGCGCTCACTGGCGGCTGCAGCTCTGCGAGAAGCTCGAGAACCCCACCAGCCCCGACACCGAACGCGTCCGCCACCATGCCGAAGGCTCAATCGGCCGCAACATGGCCGAACTGCGCCAGCTCCAGGCCGACCGGCACCTCAACGACCGCCTCAACATGGACGTCCCCGGCGTCGCTCGCGTCCGCGAAGTCCTCCAAAGCGAAGTCCTCGCCCGGAAGCTCGAGGTGACCCCGTCTCCAGCGCCGCAGCCCTCGGTCGTCGATGTCGAAAGCCGGATCGAAACCATCATGACGAAAGAGCAGGAACTCAACGAAACAAATTTGAAAATACGAACCCATTTCGCAGGTGAAAGTTCCTCGTTGTCCAAAGAACAACCCGGTGCAGGAGAGAATGCAGGTCAACGAAGCCATTTCGAGGGCCCCTCGGGGGCCAAAGAAACGGCCCGGGCAGTAAAAAACGCAGGCCAAATTGGCCGCAACACCCCCTGCCCGTGCGGCTCCGGCCAGAAACACAAACGGTGCTGCGGTGGTCCAGGAACTCCACCTCAGTACAACTTATCCCAACTAAGGGTGGGGCCCGCATGATCGCTTCTGGTCAACCCTTCCATGCTGTAAACTCGGGGAAGATCCGCGCGCTCCACATGCCTTCCGCTCTTACGCACATCCCCCTGCTCGACGTCTGCCGTCAAACCGCCGCCATCCGTCCGCAGCTCGACCGCGCCATCGCCGCCGTGCTCGATCACGGCCAGTTCATCAACGGCCCCGAAGTCAAAGCACTCGAAGAGCGAATCGCCGCCTTTTGCGGTGTCAGTCATGCCATCGCCTGCGCGAATGGCAGCGACGCCATCCTCCTCACCCTCATGGCGCTCGGGGTCGGTCACGGCCACAAGGTGATCACCACCCCCTTCACCTTCTTCGCCACCGCCGGGTCCATCGCCCGCCTCGGCGCCGAGCCGCTCTTCGTCGACATCGACCCGGTCACCTTCAACATCGACCCCGCTGCCATCGCCGCCTGTCTCGAAGGCCTCTCCCCGGCCGACCGCGCCTCCGTCAGGGCCATCCTGCCCGTACACCTGTTCGGCCAGTGCGCCGACATGGATGCGATCAACACCATCGCCGCCCGCCACGGCATTCCCGTCATTGAAGATGCCGCGCAGGCCATTGGTGCCGAATACAAAGGACGTCGGGCCGGCGCGCTCGCCCTGTGCGCCTGCTTCAGCTTCTTTCCCTCCAAAAACCTCGGCGGAATGGGCGATGGCGGCATGATCACCACCAATGACGCCGCGCTCGCCGCCAAACTCCGTATCCTTCGTGAGCACGGCAGCGAGGCCCGCTACTACCACGCCGTAGTCGGCATCAATTCAAGGCTGGATACCCTGCAGGCCGCCATCCTGCTCGTCAAAATGGACTATCTGGAAGAATGGACGCAGGCCCGCCAGCATCACGCCGCCATCTACAACCAGGCCTTAAGCAGGCCACCTGTCGCTGGACACGTCTACAACCAGTACACCGTCACCGCCGAGGGCAGAGACCATTTAAAGCAGAGGCTGGCCGATGCCGGGGTCTCCACCGCGATCTACTACCCTGTCCCGCTGCACCTGCAGCAATGCTTCGCCAGCCTCGGCTACCGGCCCGGAGACCTGCCCCACAGCGAGAAGGCTGCCGCGACCGTCCTCTCCCTCCCGGTGGAGCACTCGTTGACCGACGAAGAGATCAAAACCGTGGCCTCGTTACTCTAACGGCATCAAAATCAACTCCACCGCCGCCGCCAAATCGCGACACGAACGCGCGCCCGTATCGGCGCTCTCCGGCCCTGTCGCGACATGAATCACCCGCAACCCCGCCCGCAGGCCCGCTTCCAGGTCGCTGGCCCGATCGCCGACCATCCACGACCCGGCAAGGTCCAGGTTCAGTTCCCTGGCAGCGTCCTCGATCATCCCCGGGTTCGGCTTCCGCCACCAGTGGTTCGCCACCCGGTACTCGCCCGTCCCGTCGCCGTGGTAAGCGCACGCCCACCAGCCGTCGAGGAAGGCGTCTGCTGCCGCAAGGTGGGCATTTAGAGCCGTCTGGACAGCCTCGAACTGCTCCCAGCCGTAGTACCCTCTGCCGACACCCGACTGGTTCGTGACCAGCACCACGGCCAGCCCGGCACGGTTCAGACGCGCGACCGCCTCAGCGCTGCCCGGGATAAACCGGAGCTGCTCCGCGCTGCCCACGTATCCCGTGTCCTCGACCAGAACCCCGTCGCGGTCCAGGAAGACTGCCGATCGCTTTGCCGTTCCCGATACCGGGCACCCGATCCATCTACGCGTTCCCGGCACGGAAGATTCTCTCTTCCACCTGGTCGCAAATCGAATGGTAAGTGACCAGGTGAACCTCCTGGATGCGTGGCGTCTCCGCAAGCGGTACCGCCATCAGCACGTCGCACCAGTCCGCCATGGCACCTCCACCCGCGCCCGTCAGTCCGATGGTTGTCACAGAATGAGCCCGCGCGTACTTCATCGCTTCCACCATGTTCGGTGAGTTGCCGCTCGTGGAAATGCCCCACGCCACATCCCCCGGGCGTCCCAGAGCCTCGATCTGGCGTTGGAAGACCCTGGCGAACCCGTAGTCGTTGCCGCAGGCCGTCATCGTCGACGGATTGCACGTCAGCGCGATCGCTGGCAGTCCCCGCCGCTCGCGGGTGAATCGAACCACCAGCTCGGCGCAAATGTGCTGAGCATCGGCCGCCGAGCCCCCGTTGCCGAACACCAGCAGCTTATTGCCGCGCTCGAACGCCGCCGCGATCACGTCGACCGCCCGTTGCACC
>JAOAPO010000268.1 GCA_025462945.1 Bryobacterales bacterium | reverse complement strand
AGCAGCGCGGATTTGGGGTGACTGCAGGACGCGAGTGCCGGAGTCGGTCAGAATGGCTTCGAACTGTGCGCCCGGAAGGTTCGTCAGAGAGTAGTCGCCGGAGGAAATGTGACCAAGGCGGTTCAGGGCAAGGCGGGTGTCGGGCGCTGTAGTAGCGGGAGGGGTGGTGCCCGTCCCGGTGCCAGTGCCTGTACCAGTACCTGTACCAGTGGTGGTGGTCGTGGCTGATCCATTCGGCCTGAAAACGGCACCGGTGGAGATGCCGCCTGGCGCAAACGCGGCCGTCAGCTTACGAATGTAGGTACTGGAGACCTGCATCACGACAATATCTACGATGACTTCCGAACGGGGCTTGTCGAGATCGGCAATGAGTTTCTCCACGAGCGCCATGGTGTCAGATTCGGTGCGAACGACCAGCGCATTCTGCGAGGTGAAATTGAAGACCTTCTGCACGTCGACAACGGTACGGAGCACGGTCAGGATTTCCTGCATTTCCTGCGGGGTGGTCACGTTACTCAGGTAGAAGACCTTGACCACCTGATCGGCGTATTCGCGGCGCTTGGTTGGGTTGTCGACGGTGACGAAGATGGTGCTGGCCGACAGGGGCTTCCAGAACGACTTGGTGACGATAGCGATTTGGTCGAGAGCTTCTTCCAGTGTCGTGCGGTTGAGGTCGACCTGCGCTTGCTGCAGTTGCTGCTGCTGGTTGTACTCGGGGTCAAAGAGGACGTTGACGCCGGCGACTTTGCTCACTGTCTCAAACAGGACCCGGGGGCGGTTTGTCATTTTGAGATCGATGGGGTCGGCGTTGAGGGCGCGGAGCTCCGGGACGGGCAGCAGGGAGTCGGTGCGATCCTGCGCGTCACGTTTGGCAGACTGCGAGGGCGTCATCACGCTGCGGGCGGCGGCACTGGGGGACGGGGCTTCACCGCCGTTTTTGTTCCGGTCGATCATTTCGCGGGTGCGACGGATCTCCTGGATGGAGATGGCGGAGGCGGGATCGAAGCCATAGGCTTTTTCGAATTCGACCAGGGCTTCTTCGATTTTGCCGGCCTCGCGCAACTTCTGGCCAGCCTTGACGTGCGCCGAGCCGTTTTCAAAACGCAGGCGCCGGACGAGCAGAATGTAAGCCGGGTCTGTGGCATCTTCCTGGAGCGCTGCTTCGGCCAGTTCGAGCGCGTGGTCCAGATTCCCTTTCTGCTCTTCGGTGCGGGATTCGGCGCGCAGCTTGTCGCCTTTGCGGGTCTTGGCGCTGAGCGGCGCTGGGGGGAGGATCACCAGCCAGCAGACCAGAATTGCAACTATCTTATTGAAATAACTCAACTTAACCCCATGGACCGCAGGCTCAGGGAAAGAACGGGACCGAATCTAAGACTCTCGATTATCATCAGATATATAGGTGACGCGTTCGCGTTGCCGTGTGTTGAGAGGAAAAGATTGCGTCGGGCAATCTGAAAACAGGGACGATTTGGCCGCAGACATCAATCCGAACAAGACTCTGAGCGACAACCGCCAGGCGGGCCACAACTTTTTCCTGCTCGAGCACTATGAAGCCGGACTCGTGCTGACCGGGACGGAAGTGAAGGCCGCGAAGGCCGGGAAAGTCCAGCTTCGCGAGGCCTACGCAACGGTTGAAGACAATGAGGCCTGGCTGCTGAACGCGCATATCAGCGAGTACAGCCATGGCAACCGGGAGAATCACAGTCCGGTTCGAAACCGCAAACTGCTGTTGCACCGGCGCGAGATCGAGAAACTGCACGACGCCATCAAGATCAAAGGCCTGTCGATTGTCCCCATCCGCCTTTACCTGAAAAACGGCCGGATCAAGTGCGAGATTGCGGTCGCGAAGGGCAAGAAGTTCCACGACAAGCGCGAGACCGAACGCGCCAAGACAGCTGAGACGGAAGCACGTGAAGCGGTCCGGGCCAGCAAAATGAAATTCTGAGGAGCTTAAAAGCATGGAATTGAAACTGGTGCGCCTGAGTGCGCCCGCCGTCGCAGCCGACGCGGTCATCGTATTTGAAACCGAAGGCGGGAAGACCTTTGCGGGCTCTCTTGCCACGCAGTTCGAATCCGGCGAGGTTACGGGAAAGTTCGCTGAGTACACCCTGGTCCACAATGTGACGGGTTTCGAGGCACCGCGACTGTTGCTGGCGGGCTCCGGGAAACCGGAAGCTCTCGATACCACGAAGTTCCGCAAGTTGGTGGCAGGCGCGATCAGAAGCCTGAAGGGCAAGGGCGTTCTCAATGCCGCAGTGGCGCTTGACGATGCTCTGGTGACGCCGGAGTATGTTGCGGCGGCAGCCGAGGCGGCGGTGGTGAGCGTGTGGGAGCCGGATCAGCTCAAGTCGAAGAAAGAGCCGGAAAAGCAGATCCGGACAATCACGCTGGCGATCACTTCGACCGATTCCGCGCTGGACGATGCGTTCGAGAAGGGCCGCGCCATCGGCGAAGCTCTGAACGTGACCCGCGACATCGCCGTGGAGCCGCCAAACCGGTTGACGCCGATGGCACTAGTAGACCGCGCGAGAGCCGTTGCCGCGGCGGCTGGTCTCGAAATCGAAGTTCTGGACAGAGACCGTATGACGCAGTTGGGCATGGGCGCGCTGCTCGGTGTTGCCCAGGGCAGCGCCGAACCGCCCGCTCTGATCATCCTGCGATACAACCCGGCTTCCGGGCCGACGAAGGACAACCTCGGGCTGGTAGGCAAGGCCGTTACCTTCGACACGGGTGGCATTTCCATCAAGCCGTCTGACGGCATGGAAAAAATGAAGTACGACATGTGCGGCGGTGCGGCGGTGATTGGGGCGATGCAGGCGATTGCGAAGCTGAAGCCCGCCGTCAGCGTGACTGGCGTTATCCCGACCGTGGAAAACATGCCCGGCAGTAAAGCCCAACGGCCCGGTGACATCGTGACTTCGCTTTCCGGTAAGACGATTGAAGTTCTGAACACCGATGCCGAAGGCCGGCTCATTCTGGCGGATGCGATCACTTACGCGAAGCAGATTGGATGCACACACCTTGTGGATGCGGCAACCCTGACCGGCGCGATCGTGGTCGCCCTGGGGCATTCGGCTTCCGGCGTTTACACCAACAACGATGCACTGCTCGCAAGCCTGATGGAAGCCTCGAAGCAGGGGGGCGAGCCGATGTGGCACATGCCGTTGTTCGAGGAGTACCTTGAACAGCTGAAGTGCGTGTATGCGGATCTGCAGAACATCGGGACGCGCTGGGGCGGCGCCAATACGGCGGCCATGTTCCTGAAGGAGTTCGTGGGCGACACTCCGTGGGTCCACATCGACTGCGCGGGTACGGCGTGGCTCGATGACGGGCGTCCGTACATGCCAAAGGGCCCAACCGGGGTTCCGCTGGTCACGTTCGTGAACTTAGCGCTCAACTGGAAGTAAGCGAGCGGCGCCGCTGCCTGGCGTACGTTCCCGGACTACAATACTGAAGTGGCAGCGTTCGCCACGATTTTGGCCGCCAGGTCTGCGCGGCAAAACCCTCGTTCGGTCCCGATTTACCGTTTGATCTGGGAAGGAATCAAGTGCCTCGCATACCCTTGCGTGACCGTGCCACGAGGGCATTCGCGAGCCGACCGGTCGCAGGTGTCGGGTCGTGACCGGCAGAATACCTATCGACCTGGCTGCCTTTGGCAACCGGGATCTGCAGGATGCTGTTCGCCGTAACGTCGTCTGCTTTCCGTCGCAGGCTCCGTGTTTCGGTCCGCGACCCCGACGGGACATGCAGTGGCGATTAGCTGTGCTGTACTTTGTTCGAGGCTGGTCCACGGGTGTGATTGCGCGCCGTTACGGGCTGACTCGGGAGCGCTGTTGCCAGATTATCGCGGACTGGCGGATGCGCGCCGTGAATATGGGCTATATACAAGACGTCACACCGGACGAATAACGTCGCGGCTGCCGCCATTCGCTTTTTGGGCCGCGTCGAGAAGTATGTCGGCGACGCGCTGCGGGGCATCGATATTCGCCAGAACAATACGTGAGGCCGCACCCGCCGTTTCGATCCAAATATCCCCCACGCCCAGCATGCGTTGCCCCAGGCTCTGCGTGACGCCGACATCCTGTAATCTCTCGAGCATCAGCGTCCTGGTGGATTTCGACAACACTCCGCTTTCAGAACGCAGACGATCCTCCGTCAGAGTGGTGACATTCATTCGGTTGGGGATCCACCGGGCGAAGGGCCAAAGCAGCAGAGCGGTAGCCGCGACGGGGATCCAGATGGTCGTGCCCGGAACGGAGACCCAAACGCCCCACGCAACCACCGCGATGAAGAGGACCACCAGAGCTCCGGCGCGGACGAACTTGGTGGTGGGGCGAATAAGGATCTCGTTCACTTCGATGACCTCATGCAGGCGGCGTGGTGATATTACGAATGCTTTGCGCGATGGATTCTGGCTCGAAAACGCGCTTCCAGTCGGGCTGGAAGATGGTGCGCTTCGCGTCTTCGATGGCTCGCTTGGCGCCGTCAGAAAACATAGCGCCGGGGAATAGTTTGAAGACGATGCCGAGCTCAACTTTGAGATGGCCCAGCATGAAGTCGCGTGCCGCCGCTTCGGGCACACCGCGCCTGACCGCCTCTTCGATGGCTTCGGCAATGACGACCATGCACGTAGCGGCCACGGTTTCTGAGAGCACGGGCTCAAGGATCGCCATCTGCTCGGCCGTGCAACGGTGCGACGTGCCGACCGGGGCGTACATGGCACGCGCAATCGCCTCACCCAGTGCGTAATCTTCTTCGGGACCTTGCGCGAGTGCGCAGACGATGTGTTGCATGGCCTTGATGCCGCCGAAAAAGTCGTTCTGGGCGTCGGGTTCGGTTTCGTTGCCAACCACTGATGGATGGCAGGGATGCGAGACGAAGAAGGTCAGGTCGTCGCGCTTCGGAAGATGGCCTGCGATTGGTGCGGCGACGTCGAGAGCAATCAGCATGGAGCCGG
Organism: Bryobacterales bacterium; assembly: GCA_025462945.1. Taxonomy (GTDB): domain Bacteria; phylum Acidobacteriota; class Terriglobia; order Bryobacterales; family Bryobacteraceae; genus BOG-234. The sequence goes on along the minus strand of JAOAPO010000268.1, from coordinate 23,858 downwards.
AACGGAAGCGGTCACCGAGGGCCGCAGAGATCTGGCCGATACGATTATCGGGTAGCCCGAGGATGGTGACATCGGCACCCTCGATGGCTTCTTCGGGAGTGACAGCGTTGAGCCCGCGCTCCGAGAGGGCCGACTTGCCTCGTTCGGCGATCTCGGCGTGCCGGACCTTATATTGCGTCTTCCGCAGGTTGTCGGCGGTTCGCAGACCCATTTTGCCGCCCGCTCCGAGGAGGGCGATGATGACTTCCGATTCGCGTTTCACTGTCTTCCCTTTCTTACCACTTCAAAGAATTCTACAGTGCCCACCTGGCCGCCTTTCAAGGTCAGTTCAAGTCCGTCGATATGCGGGTCATTCGAGGAACAGCGGCAGAGAGGCGAACCAGGGGCCATCGGCCCTGCGAATGTGAGGGCGTCGACGCCGAGTTGGCGGACTGCGTGGCTTGCGGTGTCGCCGCCAGCCACGGCAGCGCGGCGGATGCCGGTCCGGTGGATCAACTCGCCGAGCAGCGTACCCAGGAGCGCTCCAAGTCTCTCTCCTGCCGGGGGCGATCCTTGCAGGTCGACGGCGCCCAGAGCGGTATACAGGATGAGGCCAGGTCTGTTGCAAGTGGCCTCCGCAGCTTCGGTGATCAGGGCATCGAGATTTGCCTGGTCGGGCTGGACCCGGATCGCAGCGTAGCCATTCGACATCGCCCACCGGAGTTGAGCCTCCGTTACAGGCGAACAACTGCCGCTCACTGCCACGATGCAGGGAACCTCGGGGATTTTCGGCAGCTCAAATGTGGGAGGGATGATTCCGGCTTCGCGCCAGTGCAGCATCAGCGCGTGAGTCAGGCCGGAACTGCCTACGCAGAAGGCGGGCTCGGAGGGACGGTTTTTCCAGATCAGCCGGCCGGTCTGCAGCAGCGAATCGTCGAACAAGCCGTCGAAAAGAATGGCCGCGGGCGAGGTCTTCAGCATGCTGTCCAGTGCCGCCTGCGGATCGGCCGAGTTGAGAGCGACGACGTCGAGATGACCGACTGGCAGCGCCGTTTGCCGCGCGAGGTGATAGAGCAGATCGCCTTCATCCATGGGGGTTACCGGATGGCGGCTCATTGTAGGGTGGCGGTCGATCCGGTGGTTCACGCCATTGAAGACCGCGAACAGATTGCCGAAGACGACATACCTGCACAAATGCGGAGCGCCAACCGCGAGCGGCACCCATGGGTTGCCGAAGGCTGCGCGTCCGAGTTCCAGTGCTCGGCCGATGCTGCCGGTTTCGGGCGAACTATCGAAGGTAGAGCAGATCTTGTACTGGCACCAGGGTGCTCCGATGCGGCGAAGGCTTTCGAAGATGGGGGGCAAGTGCTCGTCCATCCAGGAGGGGCCGCGGCTGCGACTCTCACCGGCGATGCCGATAGCGCTGCACTGCGAAAACCGCTCGCGCAGCGTATTGGAAGGAGGGTCGAGGAACAGCACGGAATCGATCCCCGCGGAAGCCAGAACTTCGAGGCAGTCAGTGGAGCCGGTGAAATCGTCGCCGTACCAGGTAAAGAGTGGCGTCACGCGAAGGCTCCCAGAGCCTCCCGCAGTTCGTGTCTCTGAGCAGCGTAAGCATCGAGGGGAGTACCCGTAAGCGCCGCCTCCCATGCCTGCTGAATGGCGCGGACGCCGGCGGCGATACCGCCTGGATGGGCCATGATGCCGCCACCAGCCGCGAAGATCAGGTCAGTGGAGCCGAGCGCCGCGAACGTGTCCGGAGCCTGCCGGACTGTCTGTCCCGAAGCGAAAACGGGCATCACTTCGCAGCCTCTGCCGGGGACATCGAACATGGGCTTGGCGCACTCCCGCGCTGAAGCGATAACCGACTCGTCGGGTTCGCAAAATTTGTTGGCCAGACCGTTGACGTGCAGATGGTCGACGCCTGCGAGACGATAGAACTTTTGCCAGGCGATGTAGCTGATGCCGATGAAAGGTGAGCGGCTGTAAAGTCCCCAGCCGTTACGGTGACCGTGTATGGCGAGCCGCGTGTGGCGCCGAAGCGCAGCAAGAGCGGGAAGGCCGATGCTGTGGAGACTTACCATCACGCAGGTGCCCCCGGCCGCCTCCACAGCGTCGTGACGCTGCAGCATTTCGTCGATCTCGCCGGTGATGTTGAAGGCGAACATGACCTTGCGTCCGGTGCGGTCCGCGTGTTTGTTGATGACCTGCATGACTTCCCGCGTCCGTTCCGCAATGGGGCAGTGCGGGCCATCAGCCTGGAGTTCGTCATCTTTGATGAAATCGATGCCGCCCTCAGCGAGCTTATCGACCGCATCGGCGGTCGCCTGGGGAGTCAGGCCGACGCTGGGTTTGATGATGGTGCCGACCAACGGACGATGATCCACGCCGGTGAGTCGGCGAGTACCGGCGACCCCAAACTGCGGCCCCTGATAGCGGTCGAGAAAAGCAGGAGGAAGCGCTACATCGAGAAGTCGCAGACCTGAAAATTGCTTCAACTCGAAGAGGTTGCCCGCTACCGTAGCAAGCAGATTCGCGAGCGAAGTGCCCATGTTGGCGAGAGGCCAGGAGATTTCCACGTGAGCACGCTGCCACGAGGTCACGCCTTTCGGAGTGCCTGCGCAAGGGAGCGATGGCGTGCCAACAGTGTCAAGAAGGGCGATGTTCTCGACTACCGCTCCGTGCGCGGCACGCAGTTCGTCAGTCTCACCGGCAACGCGTACGAAGGTGCCGGCGGACTGCTCGCCTGCCAGTACGGCAGCGGCGACATCCACGGGCCAGGCGGTCTCTATCCAGTAGCGGGCCCAGATACGTTCGGAAGAGACTCGGTCAGGAAAGGACATCGGCGGCCATCATAACAGCCGTCGCGTTCGCTGAGCCTCATGCCGACGGTTGCTACCGCAGGTGCTTCTTAAACAGTTCGAGAGTCCGGCTCCAGGCGAGCTTTGAGGCGGCTTCGTCGTAGCGGGGCGTGGTGTCGTTGAAGAACCCGTGATTCGCGCCTTCGTAGACGTAGCCCGCGTAGTCGACTTTGTTTTCCTTCAGCGCCGCTTCGTAAGCGGGCCAGCCGCCGACGAGTCTGGTATCGAGCGACCCATGCTGGATCAGCATGGCAGCTTTGATGCGAGGGACATCAGTGGCGGGCGGTGCACCTCCATAGAAGGGGACGCCAGCCTGCAGATCAGCGCCGAGCCGAACCGCGAGCGTGTTGACGATACCGCCGCCGTAGCAGAAGCCGATGGCTCCGAGTTTACCGGTGGAGTCGGGGTGGGCCTTGAGCCATTTCGCGGCGGCAACGAAATCTTCCGTCATTTTGGTGCGGTCAACCTTCTGGAATGCGGCCCCGCCTTTTTCGTCGTCGCCGGGGTAGAAGCCGACGGAACTGAGGCCGTCGGGCGCGAAGGCGAGGTAACCTTCCAGCGCGAGGCGGCGGGTCACATCTTCGATGTAGGGATTCAGGCCGCGATTTTCGTGGATGACGAGGATGGCGGGTAACTTACCGGACGATTTCGCCGGTCGAGCCAAATAGCCCCTAATACTCCCGTTACCAAGCGGGGATTCGACCGGCACGTACTCTGTTTTCAGTCGTGGGTCGGTTTTGGGGACCTGTTCGGCCCAGGCGTAGTTCGGGCGCAGGCTCTCCCATATCGCTGTTGCCGACATGCCGACCGTTGCGAATCTCTTGGCACCATCAAGAAACGATCGGCGATCTATGTCGCCGTGGACGTACTTGTCAAAGAGATTGAGCAGTTCCTGCGGGTATTCTGATGCTTTCCTGCGTTCCATGTGCGGACCTCTTTCGGGGAAGCGTATCACAGGAGGGCACCGGCGGTGGCCTCGAACGGGGTAGAAATCGCCGTCACCAAAAACAAAAGAATTTTTCGTTTGGTTTCAGTTATTTATGGACCACCCGACGAGATGTTGCGTGGACCGGTCGATAACTTGAACTCAGAGAGACAGAGCGCCTCGCGGGTACAACCGTTGAGTTGAGAGCCGTCTCCCCCGCAGCGCCTGGTTTGGCGGCCAGGCACGCGGGGTTCGGGACGGTACGCGGGTTGGGCCCCTCGTACCGTCCCCCCTTTTCTAACGTGTCTTACTTGCCGACAGCGCCTTCGTTCGCGGCCCACCGGAGATACCGAATGAGGTCAGCGCGGTGGAGCCAGGTAAACTCCAAAAACTGCTTCTTCGTTAAAGACTCGGCAGGAATGCCCGACCACGTTTCCACACGCCAGCGCAGATACGGACTGTCCCAAAAGTGAAACCGGTACCCCTTACTCAGCCTCAGTGCAACCCTCAGAATCCCGAACAAGACTTACATTCCACGCTTTACGCCGCGGTCTTTCGTCGCGTAGTAGCCCATCCGGGTCCGTGCGGTGGCGTTGTTGCGGCTCTTCACGACGACCTTGATGGTCCGAAAGGTGCCGTCCAGCGTGCTGTTGGTAGGCGTGTAGGCGATGGTGTACTGGCTGCGGATGTCGCGCGCCACTTCCTTCGCAATAGCTTCGACTTCTGTAACCGCGTTGGGATAGAAGACCTGTCCGCCCGTGTTGCTGACCAGAAGATCGAGCGCCCGCTTGGCCGCTCTGGCTTCTTTCTTCTCTTCCTGACTAAGCAGGCCGATGGCGTAGATCAACACGTCGCTCTGTTGCGCTTCGCGGACCACTGATTCCAGTGTCTCGGTGCTGGCGTTGTCGTTCCCATCGGTGACCACCAGCAGTACTTTCTTGTCACGCTTGGCTTTCTTGCGCAACTCTTCCATCGACATCCGCAGAGCGTCGCGCATAGCGGTCCCACCCTTAGCGTTGATCTTGGTGAGCGCCTGTTCCAGGATGCTGATATCGCTGGTGAACCCCGGGGTGTCGAGGTAAGCTTCGTCGTTGAAATTAACCACGAAAGCTTCATCCTGTGGATTCGACGACTTCACGAGCGCCAGTGCGGCGGATTCCACCGCCTGACGTTTGTCGCGCATGCTGCCACTGTTGTCGATGATCAGGCCGATGGAAACCGGAACGTCTTCGCTTTTGAAAATCTTGATTGGCTGCGGAGTTCCGTTCTCCATGACTGTGAATGCCGATTGAGGGAGGTCAGTAATGAGATGACCCGATTTATCAGTGACGGTGACGTTCAGAGGCACCAGCCGGGTATCGGACGAAAAAACCGCGTCCTGCTCCTTCTCCTTCTCGGTCTGCTGCGCGGGCACAGGCTGCTGGGCAGACGCGAAGAAGGGAGCAAAGAATAAAGGAGCAATCAAAAGAGCGCCTGCTGCGAGGATTCCACCCGTGATCGTTTTACTGCGTTGGTGCATAGTAGCCGGTTCTCCAGAAAGCATGAAGCGCAGGAAGTCCCCTTGGCTGAATGATCTTGACCGCCACTTTGCGGTACTTGCCATCGCGCGCCCCATTTGTGGGGCTATATCCGAGGACGTACTGGTTGCGCAGTTCGATGCCGATTTTTGCGGCCACATCGGGAAGTTCATTCAGATTCTCGACGACAAAGTGTCGGCCACCGGTCGGTTCCGAGATGTCGGTCAGTAGCCCGGGCCCAGAGAGCTCTTCCGGCGTTCTGCCCCGCGACGAATACGCTTCGTAGATGCCGATGGAATAGATCTGGACGTCCGCTTCTTTCACGAAATTCTTTAGTTCGGATTCGGTGTAGCGGCTGCTGTTGTCGCCGCCATCTGAAATCACCACGAGGGCCTTGCGCGGGTTGCGCGCTTTCTTCATTGTACGAAGTGCAAGCAATACGCCGTCCAAAAGCGCGGTGCGACCTTTCGACTGAGTGAACGTCAGGCGAGTCCGGATCTCGTCGAGGTTGTGTGTGAAGGGAGTTACAAGCTGGGGGCGGTCGTTGAATTCGACCAGGAACGCCTCGTCTTCGGGATTCGCGGTCTTGAAAAACTCGGAAACCGACTGGCGGGATTTCTCCAGCTTGGGTCCCATGCTCCCGCTCGTATCAAATACGATACCGACCGAAAGCGGCGCGTCTTCGCTGCCGAACGAGATGATCTTCTGCTTCACCTTGTCTTCAGAGATCTCGAAGACGTCCTGGTCGAGACCGGTGACGAAGCGATTCAGTGGATCCGTTACGGTGACCGGAATCAGGACGACATTGGTGTCAATCCGGATGTTGGCTTTGGGTTGGGGAACTGCCGGTTCATTCGCCTTGGGGCGCGGAACGATGTTCGCATTTACCGAACTGTCCTGCCCAAGGAGCTGAAAAGTTGCGAATCCAGCTGAAACAAGTATCGAAATTCCCAGACACGCCTGAACGAGCCGCGTGTTGGACCGTCTACGGGATGGCATTAGATGCTTCCCTTTCTGCCAGGAGTCTAGCATAACCCGGCGTGCTAAGATCACGTGTGCCTCCCAGAATCCTGGCAGTCATACCTGCACGTTACGACTCTTCCCGGTTCCCGGGCAAGGCTCTTGCCAGACTCGACTCTCGCACAATGCTGGAGCACGTGTACGAGCGGGTTTCAATGGCTCGCTACCCTACCGCTGTCATCATCGCGACCGACGATCCACGCATCCAGCAGGAAGCGCGGCGCTTTGGAGCCAGGGTCTCTATGACGCGCTCCGACCATCTGTCGGGTACGGACCGGGTAGCGGAGGTCGCTTCGGCTTACGAAAACGTCGATTTGGTGGTGAACATTCAGGGCGACGAGCCGCTGCTTGACCCGGACGCTATCGATACCGCCATCCTTCCTCTGCTCGAAGAGCCCGCAATTCCCATGGGCACGCTTAAGAAGAGGATAGAAGACCCCTCCGAGATCAACGATCCGAATGTGGTCAAAGTGGTGACAGACCGATTTGAGAATGCCATATACTTTTCAAGGTCGACCATTCCCTTCGTCAGGGGAGACGAGAGTCAGAACTGGTTCAAACACATAGGCCTTTATGTCTATCGGCGCGACTTCCTGCTTCGGTACTCCGGCCTGACCGTCGGCCCGCTGGAGCGCGCTGAACGCCTCGAACAACTGCGAGCGCTGGAGAACGGATTTAAGATCCGCGTGGTTGAGACTGAATATGAATCGATCGGCGTAGACACGCCAGGGGATCTGGAACGAGTGCAAAGGTTAATACAAGCAGGCAGAGCCGCCGTGATCCATGAATCGGGTCCGAATCCGGCGGTAGAAAACTAAATGGCAAAACACATCTTCGTAACCGGCGGCGTTGTTTCGTCGCTTGGCAAGGGCATCGCGGCCGCTTCAATCGGTTGCCTTCTGGAGAATCGCGGCCTGAAAGTCACGCTCCAGAAGTTCGATCCATATCTAAACGTCGACCCGGGCACAATGAGCCCCTACCAGCATGGCGAGGTATTTGTTACCGACGATGGTGCCGAAACCGATCTGGATCTGGGCCACTACGAGCGCTACACGCATGCTCACCTCACCCGGGCCAACAACCTGACGAGCGGCCGAATCTACGAACAAATCATCCTGCGGGAGCGCCGGGGCGATTACCTCGGCAAGACTGTGCAGGTGATTCCGCACGTCACGAACGAGATAAAGGCAGCTATTAAAAAGGTGTCATCGGAAGTCGACGTCGTCATTTGCGAGATCGGCGGGACCGTGGGCGATATCGAGTCGCTGCCGTTTCTGGAAGCGATCCGTCAGGTCCGGCACGAAGTTGGCCGTGAAAACTGCATCTTCGTACATGTGACGCTGGTGCCTTTCATCGCTGCCGCGCAGGAACTCAAAACCAAGCCCACGCAGCACAGCGTCAAGGAGCTACGGGCGCTCGGTATCCAACCCGATATTCTGCTCTGTCGTTCTGAGAGACCGATTCCGCAGGAGATGAAGGACAAGATCGCTTTGTTCTGCGACGTGGCCACGGATGCGGTGGTGACGGCGCGTGACGTCGATTCCGTCTACGAGATTCCGCTCGTCTTTGCGGAAGAGAAGGTGGATGAGATCATCCTCCGCCACCTGCACCTCGACGCGACAGGTCCCCGTAACCTGGAACGCTGGGCGGACATGCTGCAGCGCATGCGGAATCCGTCCGACCAGGTGGATATCGCGCTGGTCGGCAAGTACGTTGAGTACGAGGATTCATACAAGAGCCTTAAGGAAGCGCTGCTCCACGGCGGTATTGCCCACAGTGCGAAGGTGAACATCCACTGGATTGAGGCCGAGAAGTTCGAGAAGGGTTCGCTGGCCGAGGAACTGGAGCAATACGACGGCATTCTCGTCCCGGGCGGCTTCGGAAACCGTGGCGTCGAGGGCATGATCAACGCCATCGAGTTCGCTCGGACAGAGAAAGTGCCTTACTTCGGCATTTGCCTCGGTATGCAGACGATGGTGATCGAGTACGCGCGCAACGTCTGCGGACTGGCGGGCGCGAACTCAACCGAGTTCGATGCCGCCGCACCGGCTCGCGTCATTTATAAGCTGCGGGAACTGAAGGGCGTGGACGAATTGGGCGGCACCATGCGGCTCGGGGCCTGGCCTTGCGTTCTGAAGCCCGGTACATTCGCTCACAAAGCGTACGGGATGGATGAGATCAGCGAGCGTCATCGGCATCGCTACGAATTCAACCGTGAATTCGAGGAGGCATTGACGTCGAAGGGTCTTCGGATCACCGGCGAGACTGCGAATGGGACGTACGTCGAGATCTGCGAAATCGAAGACCATCCTTTTTACCTGGGCTGCCAGTTCCACCCGGAATTTAAGTCAAAGCCGATGGAACCGCACCCGCTGTTTTCGGCGTTCATCGCGGCGGCTCGCAAGCACCGGGCTCACCGCATTGCGCAGCAGGAAGCTCCGTTGCTGCCAGAACCTGAATTCGCCGAATGAGCACGATTCAGTTCCAGGATTTCCTCGGCGATCGACTCGTGCTGTTGGCGGGTCCGTGTGTCATTGAGAGCGAAGAGCATGTCCATAAAATGGGCAATGCGATCGCGGCGGTTGCGGCAGCCGAGGGCTTCCAGTACGTATTCAAGGCCTCGTTCGACAAGGCGAACCGGACTTCGGTTGAAAACTTCCGGGGGCCGGGCCTGCCGGAAGGTCTGCGCATTTTGGCGGGCATGAAGTCAGCCGGTTTTTCGGTGGTGACGGATATCCACGAGCCGGCGCAGGCTGCACCGGTTGCGGAGGTAGTCGACATCCTGCAGATCCCGGCATTCCTTTGCCGCCAGACGGATTTGCTGGTGGAAGCCGGGCGGACGGGCAAGATTATCAACGTGAAAAAGGGCCAGTTCGTGGCCCCGCACGACATCCATCATGCCGCCGAAAAGGTTGCGTCGACGGGGAATCGGCAGGTGGTTCTCACCGAACGCGGCTCCACGTTCGGGTACAACAATCTCGTGGTAGATATGCGCGGACTCGGCATCATGGCCGATTCGGGTTATCCCATCGTCTTCGACGCGACGCACAGCGTCCAGATTCCTTCGGGTGCGGGCGGTCTATCTGGCGGTCAGCCCCGGTTTATCGAGCCGCTCGCGTCGGCGGCGGTCGCGGTTGGCGTTCACGGCATCTTCGTTGAAGTGCATGACGATCCGCCGCATGCGCTCTCCGATGGCGCCAACGCTCTTCATCTGGATCTGCTGCCGCGATTCCTGCGCAAACTGCGCCTTTTGCACGAGGCGCGGCGGGCCGCCGATTCGGCCTAAACGAACCGCACCCGGGCTGCGTCATACACTAACAGGTGCAGAATGTCTCAGACCGAAATCATGCTTCCCAACCGTAAGCGACGCAGAATCGCAGGCTTTTCGCTCATCGAACTGCTGATTGTGATCGCGATCATCCTGATCATCCTTGGGGTCGCGCTTCCAAAGCTGACGAAGTCCCGGACCTTCGCCCAGGAGATGGCGGCACAGAAAGCTATCCAAACTCTGCACACCGCCCAAACCCAGTACTACTCACAGTATGGCCAGTACGCGACTGCCTTGAGCATGCTGGGACCTCCCACGAACGGCAATCCTGGCCCCGGCGGCGCCGAACTGATCGATAAAGATCTGGCCATGGGCGAAAAGGGTGGGTACAAGTTCACCTTGCAGCAGACCTCGACAGGCTACGCGATCAACGCCGAGCCCATGCAGTTTGGCACCTCTGGAAGCCACACCTACTACGCGGACCAGAGCATGGCGACTCACGCCCACAGCGGCCCCGAGCCGGCGACGCCGAATGACCCGATCGCCGGTTCCAGTCAGCCTAAACAGCAGCAGGCGCAAGAGAAGTAGAACTACCGCGTAAACCGGATGTCGATAACCTGGCGCGAGCGAAAGCGCGGGATATCCATTGAAACTTCGGCGTTCATGCCGGATACGGCTCTCTTCACCAACTCACGGAACTCTTCCGGTGTGTAAGCACGACGGATCGACTGTCGCCCATCCGCACCTGCCTCTTTTCCGATCAGCGGACATAAGAAGGTTGTGAACAGAACCAGCGGCAGCGGGTGGCGAATCAGGTCCAGGATGAGGAACCGGCGGGAAGTCCGGGCGACATTGCGGATCATCGCAATATTTTCGTCGGGCGTGAGGTGATGGCTGAGCATCGTGCAAACGGCGACATCGGCCTCCGGCAGGGGATCACGCACGGCATCCCCCGTGACCATCGGGACACCTTCGGTAAAACCCGGCCGCTGGTCAATACCCACGACATCCACGCCGAGGCGTTGGCGAAGGTACTGCAATAGTTCGCCGCCGCCACAGCCGATATCGAGCACGCGGCGGATGGCTAACGGGTCGTTGCGGAGAAATCGGGCGACGGTGGGGTAGGTTCCCAGAAGCCGGTGAACGGTGACCAAGTCGCGGTGGAAGCGGGTCAGCAACTCCGCCGGAATGTCCGGCGAGTCCATCAATTCAGGTTCAAGAGAGCGAATCACTGATCTGATTCTATTTTCCGCGCGCGATGCCGAGCGCGCGAATTCTCTTGTGCAGATTAGTGCGTTCAATGCCAAGGGCTCGGGCTGCGCTGGAGACATTCCAGCTTGCCTCTTCAAGCGCGCGCAGGACGTGCTCCCGCTCGGCGGATTCGCGGGCTTCCTGCACACTGGAGCGCTGTCCGCTCTCTTTCTGCAGCTTGAGTTCGAGGGGAACGGCAGCTGAGGTCAGGGTCACGCCGTGGGACAGGATGGCCATTCTTTCCACCACGTTCCGAAGTTCTCGGGCGTTGCCGGGCCAGTGATAGCTCTCGAAGAGTTCCCAAACCTCTGGATCGAACTTTCTGCCTTTGAAGCCGTTGCGCGAGCAGAAATCGTCCAGGAAGTACTGCGCCATAGCGGCGATGTCCTGCGGACGTTCGCGTAGAGCGGGAACGCGGATGGGTACGACACTGACCCGATAATAGAGATCTTCGCGGAACTTCCCCTGAGCCACCATCGCCTGCAGGTCCCGATTTGTGGCTGCGATTACGCGGACGCTGACGCGGATCGTCTGTTCGCCGCCGACCCGATGAAATTCGCCTTCCTGAAGAACGCGCAGGAGCTTCGCCTGGGAATTGGCGTGAAGATCCCCGATTTCGTCCAGGAACAGAGTCCCGCGGTCGGCCATCTCGAACTTGCCGCGGCGCAGGGATGTAGCGCCGGTGAACGAGCCCTTCTCGTGGCCGAAGAGTTCGCTTTCGATCAGGTCCCCGGGGATGGCCGCGCAATTCACTTTGACGAACTGCCCCGCCGAAAACGGGCTATTGGCGTGGATGTGCGCTGCGAGCAGCTCTTTTCCGGTCCCGGATTCTCCGACCAGCAGCACGCGGGCATCGGATCTGGCAGCCATGGTCGCCTGCTCAACGGCGCGTTCGAAGGCCGGGCTGGCGCCGATCATGCGCGCGCCGGGGCCGACCGCATCCTTCAGCTTCTTGTTCTCCTGCCGCAGTTTGCCTTGTTCGAGGGCGTTCTTGACCGCAACCAGAACCCGATCCCGGCCGAGCGGCTTTTCGAGGAAGTCGAAGGCGCCGGCACGAGTCGCTTCCACCGCATCTGCGATGGTGGCGTGGCCGGAGATCATGATCACCGGTGCCGGCACCTCGGCTGCCTGCAGGGCTCGGAGGATGTCGATTCCGCTGGCGTCGGGAAGACGAACGTCGAGCAGAAACAGGTCCATGCGGGCATATTCGGGGAATGCGCGGAACTCTGCGGCCGATTTCACCGCATTGACCTGATAACCCTCGCGTTCAAGGATCATCCGCAGGGAGCGGCCGATATTTTCTTCGTCGTCAACGACCAGAATGCGGCGTGAGGCCATGTTCACCAGTGGGTAAAAGAACTCGGAAACCAGCGCCGCCCAGTTCGCCGGCGATCAGCAGGATGTCGCCGCCGGAGAGCAGTGCGCTTTTGCGGGCGATCGAGAGCCCCAGGCCCATGCCGCGCTGTTTGAAAGAGATGGTCGGCTGGAACAGGGACTTGCGTGCGAGGTCGCTCAGGCCGGGACCGGAGTCGTGGACCTCGATGGCGACTTTATCGGCGCCGTCGGACGAACGGACGGCGGCGACTTTGGTCAGGATCTGACCGCCTGCACCTGCAGCATCAGCGGCGTTCTCCAGGAGGTTGACGAGGATGCCTTTGACGAGGTCCTCGTCAGCGAGCGCGGAAGGCGTGTTTGCGGCGGTCTGCACGGCGTACCCGACTTCCGGATGAGCGGCGCGCAGGAAGGCTATTCTTTCTTCCACAAGAGCGGGCAGATCGAGTTGTTCGAGGCAGACCGGCGGTTCCGACGAGAACTCCGAGAACGCCCGGATGCGGCGCTCGAGGGACTCGATCTCATCGGTGACGATCCCGGCCGCCTGGGTGAGGAAGGCGCGCCGATCGTCCTCATTAGGCTCGTCGTGGCGAGCCACCATCTCTTCGACGGTGAGGCGGATTGGAGTGAGAGAATTCTTGACCTCGTGGGCCATCTTTCGCGCGAGGACCTGCCAGCTGGCGAGTTGCGTCAAGTAAACGAGGCGGTCGCGGTTGGTTTCGAGTTCGGCAGCTGTGTGATTGAAGGCATCCGTCGCAGAGCCAATCTCGCCGGATTGAGTGTGTTCAACGCGAATCCGGAAGTTCCCCGCTGCCAGCGCGCGCATAGCGGCCGTGAGGTTGACGATGGGGCGCGTGAAGCGGGTCGCCACCCACCAGACCAGCCCGAGCGCGAAGAACCAGATCAGGGCAGCAAGCAGCCACCAGGCACCGAACAACCCGCGGCGCAGGTCGTGCGATGCCGTGTCACGGGCGAGTGCGATCTGGCCGGCAAGCTGAGCGAGATTGACAGGCAAGGGGGTTTGCCAAACGTTCCTGCCTTCCAGGTACACCAGATTACCGCCAACACGTTCAAAGCGTTCGGCTTCCTCGCTGGCGCGGAATTCATCAGAGAGGTGCTGCAGCTCAGGGGTTTTTGCGAGAACGACGGGTCGGATACGGCCTGTGTGAGCATCGGAACGAAGCTGCTCGCAGGCCTGCCGGTAATACTCGCGACCGGTGGTTTCCAGTGAGGAAGCCAGTGAGGTCAGTTGGGTCGACGGCCCCAGCCGCAAACTCTGGTCGAGCAAAATCGAAGCCAACCACAGCGTCGCTCCGAGTGGAATCAGCGTAGCGGCGACAAAGACCAGCGCAAGCCGGGTCCGCAGGCTCAACTGTGGCTCGCCTTCCGCAGTTCGGCGACTGTGTGGGGGCCGCTGTTGAGGAGCCATCGCGGCTGCGCACTCCTCGCGGGACGGCTGAACAGTTCCACCAGACGCGTGATGTTGATGCCGGGCTCACCGACGATGCCGAGCGGGTCCCTGGGATCTTCGAGGCGAAGGTCAAGCTGCACGTAGAAAGGCTTATCGGCGGGAAGTTGCCCGGAGGCGATGGTCATGCTGTCGAGGCACCAGCGCTCGGCAGCCTGAGCCGAGAGATGCCCGACCGTCCTGCGGAACTCCGGTCGGTCAGCGAATCGAGTTACGGAAAACCGCTCTTCCCAGATGTCATAGCTCAGGGCGAAACGCGCTACAGAGCGCGCGTCAGCCAAAACGGCGTTTGGCAGGCTGGAGACCGTGAGTTGCCCTACAAAGGCAACGGTGGATCCGTTTTTCAGCCGATCGAAAGCGCTGCCGCTCATGAAGCTCAGGCGCGGCGCTGAAATGTGGAGGAAGTCGCCGTCCAGATGCACTGCCAGCCTCGCGCTCGCCACAGCAACAGCCCAGGCGCTTCCCGCGGTGACAGCGGCAAGAGCGGAGGCAGCGGCAATGACCGAGCGGCGGTTCAATAGTTCATCCCTGCCATGAAAACCGGCGTCATACGTCCTTCGACTACTGGAAAGGCGACGGTGAGTACAAAGATCCCTTGCCTGTACCCTGCCCCGACCGAGTGGCGGATCTTCGACTTCGAGGTTGGGCCGGAGAGAGAGCCGGCATCATAGAACGTTTCGACGCTCCTGTTGCCCATTCGGTAGGCCCAGGAGAGCGAATTGTGAGCCATCCGGGTTCCGCCTAACGGCGCTATCGAGTAGCGATTCCAGCCACGGAGATTCACGCTGCTGCCCAGGATGAAGCGCTCGAAGAACGGGGCCTCGCCGGTCAGCGTTCCTGCCTGGATCTCGTCAGCAACGGTTTGTCTGCCTGACTTCACTTCGTACCGGGCCGAGACAGCCTGGCGGGAGTAGCCGTAGTCGGAGCCGAGCCCTCGTAGACCAGCGCGGAGGGAGTAGCGGAGATCAAGCCCATGCCCGGCCCAGCGGGCGCTGGCCGTGATTGCGTTGGCGGCGCGGCGGGCGATGGAGGCCGCTTCCGATTCCATAGACTGGAAGCTCATGCCGCTGGATACCGAGAGGTTCTTGTTGACTGCGAAGGTTACTTCCGGGGCGATGTTGCGGCGAGAGCGATAGAGGTCGAGCGATGGCTCTTCGGCGACAGCGTTCCGGGTGGACCGGTTCCACTGGTTATGGAAGTCTTCGAACGTTATCGCAAGCCGCGTGCGTCCGGCATCCAGCGAGGCATTCTCCAGGCGAGCCGAGTAGCCGGTGAAGCGTTCGGTCAGATCGTCACCATTTCCAACAATGCCAAAGCGAAACGCGTTCGCACCCGCGCGGGCGGTGGCGTCGACCTCGCCGGTCCAGCCCTGGCTGGAGTGATAGAGAAATTTCGGAACCGCTATCTCGAACGGGCGATCTTTCTGGACGACATCGAAGTTCACGCGAATGAAGTCTGGCTGACTGCCTTTGGTGAGCTTCTCTGTGGCGGCCTGCAGGTGTAGTTCCCGGCGGAGCTGCGACGCGAGGTCTTCGAGAATCGCCATGTCGCAACGTGCGCCGATCAAGGCCCCAAGCTTCTGCCGGAGGCTGGAGGGGATTTTCGCCTGCTGTACGGCTACGCCAGCGACGGAAACGCTTTCGATGAGGTAGCGCTGATTGACGTTGGTCTCGGCGGCCTCACGCAGGAACTCCTGGCTGGCCGCGAGGCAGTGAGTGGCACCGGTGAAGGCCTGCAGGCAGAAGAACAAAGCGAGGGCGAACTGGCGCATGACGCTACCCGTGGCACGCTCGGCGCCACGGGGTAAGTGATTGATTTGTTTGGGGGTGGTTCGGGTAGGTTGTTGCGAAACCTGCACACCTGTGCAGAGGGGGGTGGTCTGGGTGAAACCTAAGGCCGCACCCGGGATGTGCCCGGGCGCGACGTACAGGTTCCGGTTACAGTGCTTTTGCGAGCTCCGTTGCGAAGGCGCTCTTCGGCTCATGATCACGCTTCCTGCCACCGCCTCGGCGCTCCGGCCGATTGCGATCGCCCGCGCCCACTCCACCAGTACGGGGAGCGCCGGGGTTACCTGCAGTGGCTGGGGATCCAGCCCTTGCGGGACCTGCGGCACCCTTGGTGGGTTGAGCGGGATTAGCGCGGAGAACTTTGTCCTCCAGCGGAGCGCGGTCAAAACGACGAATAATCGCCGCCATCTCGTCCGCCGTGGGGGCTTCTACGAAAGCGAAACCCTTGGACTCCTGCGTTTCATGATTACGGATTACTTTGACAGAATCGGCGACGAGGTCGTCGGCGGCTAGCCACTGTTTAATGTCGTCGGCAGTTACCCAAATGGGGAGGTTGCCCAGAAATACGGTAAAGCTCATTCAGTGATGCTTGACTCCGGTGGATTTTGTTGCTGGCCAGGCAAGAGAGAGAGGGGAAAGCGAAAACTCTTGTCTTCCTGATACTAGCAGACCCGGCGCTGTGAAGCAATGCCGAGCGTACCGAAGGCTGTGGAAACCGCTGGCCTTAGGAGCGGTAAGTGCGATTACGTCCGGTCGCAGCAAGCAGAAAAAGAAAGGGAGCGGATCTCTCCGCTCCCTTCTCACTCCAGATCGAAACTGATGACTTGGGCTGATGCCGCCCTGATCGCCTGTTAAGCGTTGCGACTCGTACGGCGGCGCCACCCTGCGAACCCGAGGCCAACGACCAGTGCGAGCAGTCCGCTCTGGATGGTGGACGGCTCAGGGGCAGCGGTTGCGGCAGATGCGGTATTCACATCGAGACTCTTGATTTTGAAGAAGTCATCGTTGCTCGAACTGAGCCCGGCACCGACCAGCAGGTACGTGACCCCCGAACCGTTTGCCGCCAGCGAGTCGACCGACGTCGAACCGTACGCAGCCCCGCTGCAGTTCGACGCACAAGCTACCGTGGTGGGCGCACTGAACGCAGCATTCATGGTGTTGATCGAACCCAAAACCAGAGACGCTAACGTGGACTTGCTTGTGTAATAGGTCATGTCCCGGTCGGTGCTGCCGGTGGAACTGTAGTTCGCAAGAGTAATCGTTGAGAGATTCACCGGCGTGCTGAATTTAAACAACATGAACTCGTAACCCGAAGAGTTATCAATCTGGTGGTCGGGTGATGAGCAGGCCTCGTTGCTGTTGCACACGCCAAGTCCGTAGCCATTGTAATTCGCAGCCGTGGCACCAACAAACGCCGCAGAGGGACCGGAAGCGTAAAAAGCGCTTACGGTCACGCCGATTCCGCCGCTCGTGGTGTAGGAGCTCAATGAAGAGATGTTGTTATTGTTGCTGAGGCCAGAGAAGTTGAAGGTTGTTACCGCACTTGCCGATCCGCAGGCCAGTACGGCGGCAAGCGTCATTTTGATGAAATTCTGCATAATTCAGGGCGTCCTTTTTTGACGTTTTTGATAAGTCGCCACCTGTGTGGCGCGATCCAGGTAAAACCTGCCAACGTAAGCAGATCTCAATGGTTCATCTGATCGTCCGAGAAGTGCCGTCGGATCCGGACCAGAACCACGCTGAGAAATTCAATCGTATCAGGAAAACGTGATTTCTGACCCCAAAAACAGCCTTTCCGGGGAGGTCAGGTACCAGTACTTGTCTTGACTGTTTGGCTCCGCTCACCGCACCGGCGGAGGCGCACTCTGGACCGCGGTGAAACACCTGCCAAAGACGCTGCATGTGATTGATACGCGGCTACTTCAAGGTATCCACTGCTGCCTGTCGTGAGGTACAGCCGCCCGCCATGCATGGACTGGTAGTAATGGTCGTACTGGAGGATAGGCTCGCCACCCAAAAGCAGTTCGAACGGGACATCGGCCACCCAGCCGAAGGTAGCTGCATCGAAACTTGTCACGATATTGCCAAAATGGTCAGTCGACAGCACTTCGCCTTCCCACTCGGCCTCCGCAATTTGCACTGGCTGCATATCAGGCAGACATTGAGGAACGCTCAAGAGCGGCCCGAAAGCATCCGGCGGAACCCCGGAACTCAGATGAGCTGCCACAGGCGCAAACACGTCCCGACCGTGGAATGTCCGGCTCACTGGGTGACGGAAATACTGCGAGGCAGTGATCTCCCTAACGGTCGCCGCGCCGGTCTGCGAAAGAACGCTTGTGAGCAGCCCGTTATCGGGCGCGACCCAGAAATGCCCGGCGGCTTCGGCGAGAATCGCCTTGCGCTCACTGCCTACCCCCGGGTCCACCACCGCCAGATGCACCGTGCCGGGCGGGAAGCAGCGCCAAACCTGATCCAGCATCCAGGCGGCCTGCCGGATCTGGTACGGCGCGATCTCGTGGGTGATATCGACCAGATGCGCTTCCGGGCAGATGCCCAGGATGACGCCCTTCATGGCGCCAACATAGTAATCCGATTGACCGAAATCGGTGAGCAGCGTAATGATGGGGCGTTTCATTTCGGATCGCAGCTAAACTGGAAGTTGGCCCTGCACTGTTATTTCGACCATAATGCGACCACTCCGGTGGCACCAGAGGTCCTTCGCGGGCTTCAGGACATCATGGCGGAAGTGTACGGCAACGCCTCCAGCATTCATTATTATGGCCAGGCGGCGAAGCGGCATCTGGAAGGGGCTCGCCGTTCGATTGCCGCAAGGCTGCAGTGCGATCCTCGCGAAATCGTGTTCACCAGCGGGGGGACCGAGGCCGATAACCTGGCGATCTTCGGCACGGCACGGCGCTTCGCTGCGGGGAGCCATGTGATTACCAGCTGCGTGGAGCATCCGGCAGTCCTGAATGCCTGCGCTCAACTGGAGCGTGAGGGGTACGTGGTGACTCGAGTTCCCGTGGATGGATCTGGTTTGGTCGACCCCGCGGATATCCGGCGCGCCTTACGTCCCGACACTGTGCTCATCACGTTCATGCACGCCAATAACGAGACCGGCGTGGTGCAACCGATTGGCGAAATTGCCGCGATTGCAAAGGAGGCGCGCGTCGTTTTCCATAGTGACGGCGTGCAGACTGCGGGGCGTCTCGCGCTCCACCTTAACGATGGTGGACCGGACTTGTTCGCCATATCCGGGCATAAGTTTGGAGCGCCGAAAGGCGTGGGAGCGCTTTACGTGCGCAAGGGCGTGTCGCTCCAGGCCCAACTCTACGGGGGGCACCACGAGCGCGACCGGCGCGCCGGCACGGAGAACGTTCCGGGGGCCGCGGCTCGTGGCATGGCTGCCGCGACGTCTTCAGACTGGGCCAGCGTTGCGCCGCTGCGGGACAAACTGGAACGAGCGATTTTGGACCGGATTCGGGCTGCAACGGTGAACGGCGGCGGTGCCGAGCGCCTTCCGAACACGACGAACATACGCTTCGACGGCATCGAGGGCGAGGCGATGGTGATCGCGCTCGATCTGAGAGGCTACGCCGTCTCGAGTGGTTCCGCGTGCTCGAGCGGCGCGGTGGAGCCGTCGCACGTTTTGCTGGCAATGGGTCTGAGCCCTGCCGCCGCTCGATCGAGCGTTCGCTTCTCGCTGGGACCTTCGAATACGGCTGAAGAGGTGGACGGCCTGATCGACGCCGTGACTTCGGCTGTGACTCACCTGCGCCGTATTTCCCCGGAGGTGCTGCATGGCTGATTTGATTGTGGTGGCCATGTCCGGAGGCGTGGACAGCTCTGCCGTCGCTGCCCTGCTCCACCGGGAAGGCCACAACGTTGCCGGCATGACAATGCAGCTCTGGAATCAACGCCGACTGCCTGAACTTGCCACCGACAGGGCCACGGGCCGCTGCTGCTCGCTGGACGATGTGTATGACGCACGTCACGTCGCTGAACATATTGGCATCCCCTACTACGTGGTCAATCTTGAAGAACAGTTCGAGAAGGCCGTGGTGGAACCGTTTGTAGCCGATTATCTGGCTGGACGGACGCCGATTCCCTGCACGCTTTGCAATACCTTCGTGAAGTTCGATCAGTTTCTTGATCTGGCGGATTCGGTGGGCGCTCGCACGATTGCCACGGGCCACTACGCGCGCGTCGTCCACAACGAGGCCAGCGACCGTTGGGAGATGCGCACCGCCATCGACTTCGGCAAGGATCAGACCTACTTCCTTTGGGGCCTGACGCAGCACCAGCTTTCGCGGACGATGTTCCCGCTTGGTGGGCTGAACAAGTCTGAAGTTCGGGCGCTCGCTGTCGAGTTCGAGCTGCCTGTGGCGGGCAAGCCGGAAAGTTACGAGATCTGTTTTGTTCCGAACGGTGACTATGCTGCGTTCATGGACGCTTACCTGGCTGACAAAGGTCTGGCCCGGGAAGCCGTCGAGGGATCCATCGTCAACCGTGAGGGTAAAGAACTGGGCCGACATGAGGGCGCACACCACTACACAGTGGGTCAGCGCAAAGGCCTCGGAATCGCCGCTCCCGAGCCTTTGTACGTAATCTCAACGAACCCGGTGAGCCAGCAGGTAACCGTCGGCTCAAACGACGATCTGTTGCGTTCCACGCTGATCGCACGCGATATCAACTGGATCTCCTGGCCCGGGCTTGATGCGCCGGCTCGCGCCAACGTTCGGATCCGCAATCGTCACGTACCAGCGCCGGCAACACTGACGCCGCTCGGCGACGGTCGCGTGGAGGTTATCTTCGATACTCCTCAGCGCGCCATTACGCCTGGACAGGGCGCGGTTTTCTACGCGGGCGAGCTGGTGGCCGGCGGTGGGTGGATCGAGTAGCTGTTGGCTCGCCGCTCGGCATTTCGAAATCAGCTGGAAGCAATGGCGGCGCAGGCGGTCGTGCTGTCGATGCAGTACAGTCCGCGGTCCGTGGCGGGACGTCTGGGCCGGTTCTATGCGGGTTTGCTGGACCGCGCCATCCCGCGCCTGCGACGGACTGCGGAGGTGAACCTTCGGTTCGCTTACCCCGATCGTGATGAAGCCTGGCGGCGCGGCATTATCGACGAGAACTTCGTCAACATCGGCCGCATTCTGTTTACGATGGCGAGGTTTCCGCAGATTAACGCGGGCAACGTCCACGACTGGATTCGTTACGAAGGTTTCGAGAGCTATACGCAAGCGAAGCAAAACGGGCGCGGCGTCCTCTTTGCGACGGCGCATCTCGGGAATTGGGAGCTTAGCGCCTTCTCGCATGCGCTGCTGACTGAGCCCATGAACGTGGTGGTTCGCCCTTTGGATAATCCGCTGATCGACGAGATGGTGGAAGCGCGGCGCGGGCTCTCCGGCAACAAATTGCTATCCAAACGCGACTTCGCCCGATCGATTCTGCACGCTCTGCGCCGCAATGACCCGGTGGGTATCCTGGTGGACCAGAACTCAGCTCCTGAGAATGCGGTTTTCGTGCCTTTCTTCGGGAAACTGGCGTGCACGAACATGACGTTCGCGAGGCTGGCGGCGCGGAGCGGAGCCTCCGTCATCCCTGGCTTCGCGGTCTGGAGCGCGGCGGAGCGTAAGTACATTCTGCGCTTCTACCCTCTGCTGGAAATGTCGGGGGATCCGGAAGAGGATACGCGCCGGATACAGGCGTCCATCGAAGCTGCTATCCGCGAGTATCCCGGCCAGTGGCTTTGGATTCACCGCCGCTGGAAGACGCGGCCTGAGGGCGAGCCGAGCCTCTATTAAGCGACGCTGCGCATGCGCATGAGCAGTCCGTCCAGAGCGACGCTCTTCTGGATGTTGCGCCGAAGCAGTTCCGCTATTTCATCCACGCCCTTGACTGCGTTGATGACCCAGGCGCGCGAGACGCGTGCCGCGATGGTGGCGAGGTCACCCTTGGCGTCCACATTGCGAATGCCGTCCACACCTTCGCGCAACAGGGCAACATCACGGAGCAGTTCGTATAGCAGCTTCAGGTAACTTTCCAGCTTGTCGGTGCGGCTGCGCCCCATGGCTTCGGCAACGGGGAGCCACGCGGAAAGGCTCGCCACGCCTGAGCCTGTTTTGAGGAGCGCCAGCATGGAAGCACGACGTTTTTGGAAGAGCTCGATGTCGAGCGTGGCCGCGAGGCCCGGACTGCCGGCAGAAAGCGCGATCCGGCGGTCGGCGTTGTCCAGACCTTTGGCTTTGGCGAAGACTTTCATCTCGTCATTCGAGAGCGGCGCAAAGTTCAGCACGACCGACCGAGAGCGAATCGTCGGCAGCAAATCATAGACGTTCTCGGCCGTCATGATCAGGATGAGGTGGTCTGGAGGCTCCTCCAGCGTCTTGAGCAGTGAGTTCGCCGCCTGCTCGCCGGCCCGATCCACCTGGTCGATGAGGAAGATGCGGCGGTCACCCTTTAGCGGACGCAGCTGAGCGCGTTCCTTCAGCATGCGCATCTGCGGAATGGAAAGCTGCCGCAGCGGGCCTTCGGGCGGAAACGTCAGGAAATCGGGATGGGTGGAAAATACCAGCGGATCCTGGTTTCGCTTCTCGGACGGCATCTTCTCGCGGTTTGCGAAAATCGTCTGGTTCTCTTCCAGGCTGAGGTCGTCATGCTCGATCTGTTCCGGGTGGCCCAGCAGCCGGGCCGCGAAGCGTCGGGCGAGCGTGGCCTTGCCCAGGCCTTCCAGGCCAGCGAACAGCAGCGTCTGCGGGATTCTCTCCCGGACGA
Organism: Bryobacterales bacterium; assembly: GCA_025462945.1. Classification (GTDB taxonomy): domain Bacteria; phylum Acidobacteriota; class Terriglobia; order Bryobacterales; family Bryobacteraceae; genus BOG-234. The sequence continues at coordinate 1,676 of JAOAPO010000268.1, read as the reverse complement.
TCATGCTGTCGAGAACGGTTTGAGCGTGACGGTTGCCGTGGAAGTTTTCAAACACGATTTCGCAAGCCCTCTTCGATTCTCGCAGCCACCTCGGGCACGCCGGCTTTGCCGTCGATCACGACGAAGCGCTCCGGTTCCTGCGCGGCGAGTGCCAGATAGCCGAGCCGCACTTTCTCGTGGAACTGAGCACTCTCGTCGTCGATTCGCGATTCGGAGCCGTCTGAGTTCTGGTTGCGGCGCCGTGCCCTCGCGAGGCTCGTCTCCAGATCGATGTCGATCAGGACGGTTACATCGGGCCGCAGGCCGTTAGAGGCGATTGCGTCCAGTTGGAGAACCGTCTCCGGGTCGAGGCCGCGGCCGCAGCCCTGGTAGACGAGGGTGGAATCGGTGAAGCGATCGCAGAGCACGATGCTGCCGGTTCCCAGTGCCGGCGTGATGACCTGCTTTACGTTTTGAGCGCGGCTGGCAAAGTAGAGCAGGAGTTCAGTTCGTGGATGGATGGCGGTATTTGCGGGGTCCAGAAGAATCCGCCGGATCTGCTGGCCGATATCGGTGCCGCCCGGTTCCACCGTTTCAACGACATTGAGACCGCGACGCCGGAGGGTACCAGCCAGGATGCGCAGTTGCGTCGTTTTGCCGCAGCCATCGATGCCTTCGAAAGTAACGAACCGTCCGCGCGCCATCTTAAATTCTCGCAAACCGGATTCTCGCAGACCGGATTGCCGCAAACCCGGGGTGCCTGCGATAACCTGCAAGAACTAAACGCATGCCGAACGAAACTCTCAATCCCCTTGCGGGCCTGCCCGCCCCGCCCAGCCTGCTGATTGATGTAGCGGCTTTGGAACGGGCCTACTACCAGCTGACACCGGATCCGGGCGATCCCCGGCATGCGGTTGCGTTCGGCACAAGCGGACATCGGGGCACGTCCACGGAACGGACGTTCAACGAGGCGCACATCCTCGCGATTACGCAGGCGATTTGCGAGTATCGCGCGGCCGAAGGCATCACTGGACCGGTGCTGGTAGGGAAAGATACGCATGCGCTGTCGGATGCCGCGCAGCGAACAGCCCTTGAAGTACTCGCGGCGAATAGTGTTGAGGCGGTGATCCAGGCTGGAGACGGCTATACGCCGACGCCGGCCATTTCACACGCGATCCTGGCCTGGAACCGGGGACGGACGGACGGCAAAGCCGACGGGATCATCATCACGCCTTCGCACAATCCTCCTGCCGATGGTGGGTTCAAATACAATCCACCTGAGGGCGGTCCGGCCGACACGAAGACGACCGGCAAGATTCAGGCTCGCGCGAACGCTCTGCTGAAAGGCGGCAACCGGGAAGTCCGGCGGATTCCGTATGAGGCCGCGCTGAAAGCGGCCACCACTCACGAGCGGGACTACGTGGAGCCTTACGTTGCCGATCTGGGCAGCGTGATCGATATGGAAGCAATCGCACGCTCTGAGCTAAAGATCGGGGTCGATCCTCTGGGCGGCGCGTCGGTGGCTTACTGGAAGCCGATCGCTGAGCGGTACGGGATCAACATCACAATCGTGAACCCCTCTGTGGATCCTCGGTTCGCCTTCATGACCGTGGACCGCGACGGGAAGATTCGCATGGATTGTTCCAGCCCCTGGGCGATGGCCAGCCTGGTGAAGCTGAAAGACGATTTCGACATCG
>JAOAPO010000267.1 GCA_025462945.1 Bryobacterales bacterium | reverse complement strand
CTTTGAACGGCCGCTCGTATTCGGATCTTGCGCTGCTCACGACCGGCGTGCTGAAGTCGCCCTCGTCGGCGTCGCGCGAAGGTTCGTTCGTGGTGAACGGCCTGCGCAGCACCTTCAACAACTATCTGCTGGATGGCGTGGACAACAATGCCTACGGAACCAGCAACCAGGGCTTCGCCAATCAGGTTGCGCAGCCGGCACCGGACGCAGTGGCTGAGTTCAAAGTGATCACCAACAATTACAGTGCTGAGTACGGTCGCTCCGGTGGCGCGACGATCGACGTGGCGATGAAGAGCGGGTCGAATCAGCTGCACGGCACCGCGTATGACTTTCTGCGCAATACGGACCTCAACGCGATTGGATACGTCTTCGGCGCACGTCCCGCAACATTCAAGAAGCCGACACTGCAGCAGAACCAGTTCGGTGCCACTATCGGGGGTCCTATTGTGAAGAACCGGGCGTTCTTCTTCGGTGATTATGAGGGCTTTCGGGCGCTTTCCAAAACTCTGACATTCGCCAGCGTGCCGACAGTGACCGAGCGCCAGGGCATTCTCCCGGTGGCCGTAACCAATCCAATCACCGGTGCAACGTATGCGGCCGGGACGGCGGTCCCCCTGACGGCATTCGCCCGCAAGGTGCTCAACGATCTGCCCGCACCGACCGGGGCTGGCCGGTCGAACAACTACCAGCAGCTTTCGCTCGACCGCAATTACAACGACAAGTACGACGCCAAAGTGGATGGACAAATCCGCAGCTCGCTTTATGGGTACGCCCGCGTCAGCCAGCGCAAGGTGAACATCTTCAACGAACCGAATATCCCAGGACTCTCGGGCGGCAACGCGAATGGCTTCACGCGCGTTCTGAACCAGCAGGGGAGCCTCGGCGCGACTTGGACCGCATCACCGCAGTCGGTCCTCGAAGGCCGCTTCAGCGTGTCCCGCACCCGCGCAGGTAAGGAACCACCCCTCGTCGGCGGCCCCAGCATGTTGGCGCTCTACGGCATCACAGGTCTGCCTGAAACGCCGGAACTCAGCGGCGGCTTGACGGCGCAGACGATTACCGGGTATTCGCAGCTCGGTCGTCAGGCGACCAATCCTCAATTCCAAAATCCGCTCAGCTTCAACTACAAACTGAACTTCACGCGCGTTACGGGTCGGAACACCATGAAGGCTGGCTACGAGTTCGTCGCCATCCGCACGCAGGTGAACGACGTGAACCCGCTCTATGGTCGCGACGCGTATGCAGGCGGCTTCTCGCGCCCGACGGGTGCAGCCGCCGACGCTACGAGCTTTTCGCTGGCAGACTTCTACTTCGGCCTGCGCAGCCAGTACGCTCTCGCCAATTACGTGGTGGGGAACTACCGTCAGCACGAGAACTTCCTGTACGTCCAGGACGATTTCCGTCTGCTGCCGAATCTCACGCTAAACCTCGGCGTGCGCTGGGAGTACGCTACACCGCGCTGGGAGCGTGACAATGTTCTGTCGAACTTCGACCCGACCACCAACACCATCCTCAAAGCCAAGGATGGCAGCATCTATGACCGCGCGCTGGTGGAACCGGACCGCAATAACTTTGCGCCCCGTATCGGCCTTGCCTGGACTGTCATACCGAAGACCGTGGTTCGCGCAGGTTATGGGATGAGCTATATTCACCAGAACCGCGTGGGCAGCGCCGACTTACTCGGCATCAACTACCCGCAGGTGGTGATCGCGACGATCAACCAGACCAACCCGCTCGATGCGAGCTTCCGTACCACGCAGTCGGGCTACCCGGCAGGCTTGACCGACGCCAGGAATTTCAGCGTCGCGAACGCCAACATCTCGTATATTCCGAAGAACTTCCGCACGCCTTACGTACAAAGCTACTTTGTGTCCGTACAGCGCGAGGTGATGGCAAACACGGTGCTCGATATTGGCTACGTCGGCAACCGGTCTACCAACATTCCGCTGATTGCGGACTACAATCAGGCGGCACCGCAGCCAACGGCAACCTCTACGCTGTCGCTCGCGGCGCGCCGACCAATTCAAGGCTATGGTGCGATCACGTGGTTCAATCCGGCCGGGTTCTCGAACTACAACTCGTTGCAGGTCAAACTGGATCGTCGGTTCACGAACGGTCTCCAGCTTCTGAACTCCTTCGTCTGGGGTAAGGCGATCGATAACTCCGGACAGTCACTGGATGGGAACGGCGGCAACGAGCCCAGTCCGCAGGACGTTCGTAATCTGGCGGCTGAAAGAGGTCTGTCGAACTATGACCAGAAGCTGACGAATGTCACCAGCGTGGTTTATCAGTTGCCGCTTGGTAAGGGCCAGAAGTTCGGCAGCGGTATGCACCCTGCGCTGGACGCTGTCGTCGGTGGCTGGCAGGTGACTGCCATCAACACCGCACTGTCAGCGCCCCCGGTAAACCTTCGTGCATGGGTCGGTTCCATTCCCGCTGCGTTCCAGGTAGTCGGCAACCTGTCCGGCTTCCGTGGTGGCGAAGTGTACCGGCCGAACGTCACCGGACCTGTCCGCGCGGAGAATGCTTCGGACTTCACGAACACGTTCTTCAACGTCGCCAATGTTCAGTTGCCGACCGACGCCAGCCAGCCGTTTGGCAACGCCGGGCGTAACAGCGTTCGCGGTGTGGGCTTGCAGCAGCTGGATCTTGGGGTTCACAAGAGTTTCGCGTTGCCGGTTGAGAACGTTCGCATCCAGTTCCGTGCGGAGTTCTTCAACCTGTTCAACCACACAAACTTCACGGCTCCGAACACCGATCGCAGCAGCACCGCGTTCGGTACCATTCGCGGCACGTATGCTCCGCGTCAGGCTCAGTTCGCTTTGAAGTTGATTTTCTAACTGGCAGCTGGGAGCTTTAAGCTCCGGGCGTGGTCAGTTCCCGCTCAGCCCGTCCCGCGCTTGTCTCGCGCGGGACGGGCTTTATTTTGTTGCGGGCTCTCCACGCTTCCAGCCGGCGCAGCGCCAGAGAGATGCCGGTCCATACGAGCATCACGCCGGCCAGGGATGCGAGGCCAGCGATTGTTTGGCCCACGATGCCGTAGTACTCACCCGTATGAGCGAAGCGTGCCCACGTACGGAGTCTTCGGCCCGCGCTGTTACTGTCGAAGGTCTCGGCTTTCCTGACGATTTCGCTGGCAGCGTCAAGAGTTAACGTGGATCGCTTTTGCGGCTGGCCACCGTCCCCGGTATCCACGGTGAAAACCAGATCGCCAGTGGGGCGGTCGGGCAAGCGAACGGAGATGCTTTGCCAGCCAGGGACTCTGTGTTTGACGCTCTCCAGCAGGGGCGCGATGGCCGGCATTGCGCCGGTTACACGGGATTCAGGACGTCTCTCAACGCGACCACCTTGTGGCGGGATCTCCGAACCCGTCACCTTGTACAACAAATCGTTGGCCCAGCGGTACGACATCGGCAGGCCGGTCGCGACGATGATGGCCAGCGGAACGGCCATCCAGATCCCGAAAACGTTGTGCCAGTTGAAGTCGCGCGCTTTGCCGGAAAGCCCGCCCTTGAACCAGGCGATCGGCCACACGTGGCGCGCCGTCCAGAGCTTTGGCAGCCACAGGTAAATCCCCGAGAGTACGATAAACAGGAAGGCGAAGTTGCACGCGCCTGTGATCGTGCGGGCCGTCGCGCGGCCCTCACCGTCAGTGGCAAGCCAGCGATGCCAGGCAGTAATCCTCTGGAAAGTCTCGTGCAGGCCCGTGTTGCCGCGACCCAGAACGCGGCCATCATAAGGGCTGACGTAAACGCCGGCGCCCCTGCCGGCTGAAACTTCCACGGGCTCAGAGGGCTTTGCCCGAAGCACCAGCGAAGCGTTGCGTGGCAGGGCGTCGGGCGTGGCCCTCAGGCGGGTGATCAATTCGTCCACGGAAAGGCGGGCCGCACCGGCCGGTGCGCTTTGGTAAGGACCCCGATCGGCTCGCGCGAGCAACTGTCTTTCGTAAGTCAGCAGCACGCCCGTGAAGGACATGATCAGAATGATCACGCCCGCCACACAGCCGGCACCCAGGTGCATCCAAAACAGCAGCTTGCGAAATGACATTTCTTTAGATCTCCGCCCACATGCGAATCAGGTTGTGATAGATGCCGGTAAGCTGCACCGCCGAGGGATGCTCGGGCGACTCCGCCGCGAGGCGCTGCACCGCCATATCGAGGTCGAACAGGATGGTGCGCTGGGCGTCGCTGCGAATCATGCTCTGTATCCAGAAGAATGACGAGATACGCGTGCCCCGCGTGACCGGTCGGACATGGTGCAGGCTGGTGGCCGGATACAGAACCATGTGTCCTGCGGGAAGCTTCACAGACTGCGTTCCGTAGGTATCTTCGATCATCAGTTCGCCGCCGTCATAGTCTTCGGGGCTGGTGAGAAAGAGAGTGGCGGAAAGATCGGTGCGGATGCGTTCGCCGGTGGCGCTGGTCTGACGAACCGCGTTGTCTACGTGTGTGCCGAATGACTGGCCGCCCTCGTACCGATTGAACAAAGGAGGGAAGACGCGATGAGGCAGAGCCGCGCCCATGAACAGTGGACTGCGTTCGATTGCCGCTACGACCCTGCCGCTGAGTTCGCGTGAAAGCGGGTGGTCTTCCGGCATCTGCATGTTGTGTTTGGTGCGCGCGGACTGGTATCCGGCAGTGACGCGGCCATCTACCCAATCGGCACGTTCCAGTGCAGAGCGGTAAGCGCCGGCCTCTTCGGGCGTCAGGACGGAATCGATGTGGAGAAGCATTGGTTAGCCTAAAAGTGAAAGTTCGTCGAGACCATCGCATACCGCGAAGGACCGGGCACTACGTGACCGCCGCCGATTCTCTCGAAGTAGTAAGCGTTGTTTGCGTTGGAGAGGTTGAAGCGCATGTCGAGGTGGCTGCTTACCTGGTATGAGGCCATCAGGTCGACCGTTTTATACGCATCCACCACGCGCGTGTTCGTGTTGTTGCCGTACCGCTTCCCCATGAACCGGGGCCCGACACCGACAGTAAACTTCCGCGCTGTATACGTCAGCCAGATGCTGGCGGCGTTGCGCGGCGTGTTCTGGAAGGTGCGCCCAACCTCGGCGGGAGTGTTCGAGCTGCGGATGCGTGCGTCGATCAGGGTGTAGGAGCCGAGTACGCGAAGGTTGCGAGTTATGCCGCCCGACGCGGAGAGTTCCACGCCTTGCGACACCTGCCGGCCGGAGAGAACCTGCGGGGCGTCGGTGGGCAACAGGCCGGGGGTGCGGGCGTTGTCTTTCTTCACCTGAAACAGCGCGCCGGAGAGCAAAAGCCGCGAACCGGCGACTTCCCACTTCGTGCCCACCTCCGTTGTATAGGTTTTTTCGGGCGGGATTGCTGTGTTCGAGGTGTTGTAGGACAGGCCCTCCAGTGACGGGCTGACCGACGATCCGTAGGATGCATAGATCGTTCCGGCTTCAACAGGCTTATAGATCAATGCTGCGCGCAGGCTGGCGAACTTCACATCCTGCTGCACCGGCTGTGGCGTGGTGTTGATGCCGTCAACGTTGAAGTGCTCCCACCGCAGGCCGCCGTTGGCCTCCAGATGTTTACCGAATTTGGCCGTATCGAAAAGCCAGACAGATTGCGTGTTGCCTGTGATGTTGCCAACGTAGGGGCTTGTTGTGATTGCACCGGTGTAGGAGTCGTTCGGGTTGGGATCGAGCAGCGTCGTTGTCGAGACCGGTCCGGTCCGATTGATCCGGACGTTGTTCTCGTGCGTGAAGGCAGCGCCCGCGACGATGGAGTGCCCGATACTGCCCGTTTTCGCGAAGGCGCGGAGGTCGGTCTGGCTATCGGCGATCTTATCTTTGGCGACCCATGACCGCAGTTCACGATTTATCACGAGACTGTCGTTGCTGGCGAAGCGCGGCGGCGTCGCGATGGAGTTGCGTCCGGACTCACCGAAGCGGAACTGCGTCCGCAGCTGCATCTGGTCACTGAAATCATGCTCGAGGCGAACTGTTCCCGTGTCCTGATTGAGAACTTCGCGGTCGCGGTCGGCGAAGCCGTAGAAGGTCTCGCGCGGAACGGGAGCGGGCCTGTCGCGATATGCCGCGAGGACGTTGTTGGTTGCAGGGACCCACGGAATACCGTAGTCGGAGATGTTATCCTGCCTGAGCTTGTAATAGCTGACAGTAAGACGCGTAGGCGTGCCGAGCCCGAAGGCCAGCGACGGCGCGAGGCCCCAGCGGTCGTTTTTAACGACACCGCGGCCGGCGACACCGCTGCTGTGGATGACGCCGCTGACGCGCAGGGCCGTCCGACTGGTGAGGGGGGTATTGAGGTCGATGGTGGCGCGATGGGTACCCGCGTTGCCAAATGCCAGCGAGCCGCCGAGGATTCTGCCGAGGCCGGCGCTCTTGCTGATCAGGTTGATCGCGCCGCCTGCCGAACCCCGACCCGTGATGGCCGACGTGGGCCCCTTCGTGACTTCAACGCTCTCCAGGTTGAACGGATCGCGCGACTGCGGACTCAGGTCGCGCACGCCGTCGACGAAAATGTCAGTCCGCGCGCTGTTGCCGCGAAGCGTCAGGTTGTCACCGGCCGGCGTACCGCCTTCCCCGGCCGCGATCGTGAGGCCGGGCACGTTGCGCAGCACGTCGGTCAGGCTTGTGGCGCCCTGCTGTTCGATGATCGTTCTTGGAATCACCGTGATCGTCTGGGCGAGGTCACGTAAGGGTTCGCTATAACGCGGCGAGGCGAGAAGTGCGCGATCCTCCACATCGATAGACGAGCGAACGGCGTCGAGGCTCAAGACCGCCTGCCCTGCCCCACTGATGGCGTAGCCGACCCCGGTTCCTCTCAGGATTTGCGCCAGCGCCTGTCTGGCCGGCAGCACCCCGGAGACAGGCTTTGTTGATATTGAGCCCAGTTCTTCGCCGGTCAGCGTTACTTTCCAGCCCGAGGCCGCCTCGAATGCGATGATCGCTTCCCCGAGAGTTCCGGCAGCGATGTCGAAGCGGACGACCGGAAGGCTTTTGCCGCCTGACGACGACTCTTGCGCACGTCCTGGGACTTGCGCGGCGAGCGACGCTGCAGTGTTCGTGACGGCACAGGCGGCGAGAGTTCCCATTGCAAGCCAGTTGCGTTGCAACGCAGAACCCCGACGTGCGCCGGAGGGCACAGGCCTGATCTTAAAACGCATGATTTTTGCTCGATTCCTGAGGATTTTCAGGAGGCCTGCCTGAAACATCAGTCTATCTAAGACCAAATCAGTCGTCAATAGCTATTTGCAACTCGATTGCAAAAACGTCTCGCAACGCCGCAGCGCCCGGCAACTGGCAGCAGGTGTGCTCTGCTGGAACTGTACATGTCCAGCAACCGCCTCGCGAATGAGAAGAGTCCGTACCTTTTGCAACACGCGCACAATCCGGTGGATTGGTACCCGTGGGGCGAAGAAGCTTTCAACCGGGCGCGACAGGAAGACAAACCGATCTTTCTCTCCATCGGGTATTCCACCTGCCACTGGTGCCACGTCATGGAGCGGGAGTCGTTCGAAAATGACGCGACGGCGGAGCTCCTGAACCGGTCGTTCATTTCCATCAAGATTGATCGCGAAGAACGTCCCGATATTGACCGGATCTACATGAGCTATGTACAGGCAACCACAGGCGGAGGAGGCTGGCCAATGTCGGTGTGGCTGACCCCCGACCTGAAGCCGTTTGTGGGCGGCACCTACTTCCCGCCCGATAATCGCTACGGCCGCGCCGGTTTTCCGGTGGTGCTGGAGCGTATCTCCGAAGCGTGGAAGACCGACCGCGCGAAGATCCTGGAGTCAAGCTCGACAGTGCTCGATCAGCTGCGAAAATCGCAGGAAGGCGGTGAGTCGGGCACGAAGAGCATCGATGAGGGAGTGCTGGAGCGAGCCTTCATGCAGCTGCGCCGTTCGTTCGATGAGCGCCTCGGCGGATTCGGCGGCGCACCTAAGTTCCCCCGGCCCTCGGTCTACAACTTCCTGCTGCGGTACTGGAAACGAACCGGCGACGAAGAAGCTCTGGACATGGTGGCGACTACGCTGATCGCGATGTCACGCGGAGGTATGAACGACCAGTTGGGCGGCGGTTTTCATCGGTATTCGGTGGATGAGTACTGGTTTGTGCCTCACTTCGAGAAAATGCTCTACGACGAGGCGCAACTCGCCGTGTCGTATCTGGAGGCTTTTCAGATCACCGGCAACGCGGCTTTCGAAGTGGCTGCGCGCCGGACACTGGACTACGTTGTCCGGGACTTGACGGCGCCGGAGGGAGCTTTCTGGTCCGCCGAAGACGCCGACAGCGCTGTGGATGCGGCTGAACCTCATGAGAAGAGCGAGGGTGCGTTTTACATCTGGAGCTGGCAGGAGATCGAGACATTGCTGGGGCCGGAGCATGCGGCCTTGTTTGCGTATCGCTACGGCATGGAGCGCGACGGCAACGTCCAGAACGATCCGCACCACGAGTTCGCGGGGAAGAACATACTTTTCGCTGCGCATACCCTGGCCGAGACGGCCGAGCACTTCAGCCGTCCCGTAGAAGAGGTCGCGGCAGTGCTCGCGGCGGCCGATGACAGGGCGCTGACGGCGCGTTCCGAACGACCGCGTCCGCATCTGGACGACAAGATTCTGACTGCCTGGAATGGCCTGATGGTTTCGGCGTTCGCGCGGGGCGGGGCAATTCTCGCGTCGCCGGCGTACACAGCGGCCGCGGCACGAGCGGCAGACTTCCTGCTCGAAACCATGGTGCAGACGGATGGAACGATTCTGCGGCGTTATCGGGCCGGGACGGCCGGGATCGGCGGCATGCTTGATGACTACGTCTTTTTCGCCCAGGGCCTGCTCGACCTCTACGAAGCCAGCTTCGAACACCGCTATCTGAAGGCCTCGATCGAACTGATGCGCAAAGCGGGCGAACTGTTCGGTGATGCGGAAGAGGGCGGTTACTATGCGTCGGCGCAGGAGGATGCCTCT
>JAOAPO010000206.1 GCA_025462945.1 Bryobacterales bacterium | reverse complement strand
ATGGCCGTGACAGACTACGTGGCGAAACTGCCGTACGTCGATCCGGACCGGATGGCGGCTGCAGGTGGTTCCTATGGCGGCTACATGGTGAACTGGATGCTGGGCCATACGGACCGATTTAAAGCGTTGGTTTCTCATGCCGGCGTGTTCGACCTTCGCGCCAAGGCGGAAGCGACCGAAGAACTCTGGTTCCCCATTTGGGAGTTCGGCGGTATGCCGTGGGAGAACCCGGAAGTCTACGAGCGCTGGTCACCGAGCAAGTTCACGACTCAGTTCAGGACGCCCACGCTGGTCATTCACGGCGAACTGGATTACCGAATCGTGTACAGTCAGGCGCTGCAGTTGTTCACAGCTCTGCAGATGCACAAAGTGCCCTCGCAACTCTTGTTGTTCCCCGATGAAGGCCACTGGGTTCTGAAGCCACAGAACAGCCAGTTTTGGTACAAGACCTTCATCGACTGGATCGACCGCTATACAAATAAGCCTTAACGGACAAAAAACTTGAAAGCTATCGTAACCGTTGCCTCTATCGTGTTGGTGTTGTGTGTCGCACCGCTGATTTACCTGGTGGTGTCTGACGAGCCCGTGGTGAGCGTACCCGCTGCTCCGAAAGTGATCGGATTTGAGACGCCTGTGAAGATCCGGATTGAGAACTCGCACGGGACTCGCTGGGTCACGCTCGCGGTGACTCAGGACGGGAAAACGACCGAGACCCGGGTTGCTCAGGCGAAAGAACAGACCATTTTCCCGGCGCGGAACGTGCCGCCGATGGATCTGACCGTGAAGGTAGGCAAGAACACCACACCCACGCTGCATGACGGCAAAGCGAGGGTCACTGTCAGCGCAGTAGCGAACGATTTCCGGGGGAAAACGGGCACTGCTTCCTTCGATGTAGACGTGATGACGGAAGCTCCGCGAGTTTCCGCGGACGGGGCGCAGCACTACATCAACCAGGGCGGTTCGGAGATGGTGACATTCACCCCCGGCGGCGCCTGGACCGAAGCCGGCGTTAAGGTTGGGGATCAGACGTTCCGGAGTTTCCCGCTGCCGAATCATCCGGGACAGTACTTCAGCCTGTTCGCCTTCTCGTGGCAGTTGTCTGGCGATACGCCGGTTTATGTGTACGCGACGAATCCTTCAGGGGCGATCGCGCGCGGCGACTTCTGGCATAAGTTTTTCCCGAAAAAGTTCCGTGCCAGCACGATCCCGCTGGAGACGATGAACCTGGAACGTGTGGTCAATCAGATCGATCCCAACGGGAAGATCAAGGGTGACCTGGTGCAGCGATTTGTGATCATCAACAGCGAGATGCGGAAGGTGAACAACAAGTTCCTCGCTGATCTTCGCCTGCAATCCGAGCCCAGGTTCCTGTGGACGGGCGCATTTCTCCCGATGGTGGATTCCACGGTGGAGTCCCGCTTCGCCGATGACCGGACGTACACGTGGCAGGGCAAGAAGGTGGACCAGCAAACGCATCTTGGGTTCGATCTTGCGAAGGTGGCGCATTCGCCGATTCCGGCTTCAAACGACGGCAAGGTTCTGTTTGCAGACAATCTGGGGATCTATGGCAACTGCGTGGTAGTGGATCACGGCTTCGGGCTGCAGACTGTCTATGGCCACATGAGCGAGTTCGCGGTCAAGAAGGGCGACGTGGTCAAGAAGGGTCAGACCCTGGGCAAGACCGGGGCAACCGGCCTCGCGGGCGGCGATCACCTGCACTTTACGATGCTGATCGATGGCGTGCAGATTAATCCGGTGGAGTGGTGGGATCCGCATTGGCTGAAGGATCGCATTCTGAGCCGGATGGGTGTGGACGCTCCCGCCGACGAGGCTCCTGTGGCGCGCGCCAGTGCTGCGCACAAGAAGGCTGCGGGTAAGAAGCGGCGGCGCTAACGCAGCGCTGTTTTGATCCAGCCGGCGAACCAGGCGGCGAACTCTTCGAGCAGCAAAGCGTTCTGGGGCGACAGCGGGACCGCTGGTTCCCCGCCCTTTTGTTTGCGGACCTGCAAGGCCCGCTTGATGCCGACCGGTGCGGGAAAGCGCTCGATCCAGGCGATGAATTCATTCAGTCTGGCCTGCCAGCGCTCCGCGGCACCCGCGTCGCCGGATCTGGCAGCATTGTACAGGCCTGAGAGCACCTCGGGTATGGCGGCGGCGCAGCCGGACAGAACTCCATCTGCACCGGCCTGTACAGCTCGCAAGGCAATCGCATCATTGCCGGCGAAAAGCGCGAAGGAGCGGTCGGCTTTCAAGGAGAGCAGTTGCGCGAAGTTGTCCCAGTCGCCGCTGGAGTCTTTGATACCGGCGAAGCGACCGGTGTCGAGCAGGCGGCGCGCGGTTTCGAAGGCGATGGGCGAGGTGAACTGCGGAATGTTGTACAGCAGGATGGGAAGGTCGCTGCCGACCTCTTCCGCGAACAAGCGACAGAAGGCCTCCACCTCAGACTGCTGGTAAGGATAGAAGTAGGGCGGCATCAACAGAATGGCGCTTGCACCATTGCCGATGGCGTCTTCCGCGAGTTCCAGTGCGCCGCGAAACGTGGAGTGCCCCACGCCCACAATCAGCGGGAGGCGAGACCTTTTTGCCGCGAGGTACAAGGCGCGCTGCCGGTCGCCGATGGTGTAGTTCAGGAACTCGCCCGTGGAGCCCATGAGGCAGATGCTGTCCACGCCGCCGTCAGCTACAAAGTCGAGAAGCTCAAGCAGACCGGAATAGTCGGGTTCCAGGGTGCCGGGCAGATTTGGCGTCGCGATGGCTGCAACGACACCCGAAAGCCTGATCGGATCGCGGCCTTTCTTCATCAGCGAGCCGGTTCCCGCCAGAGCAGTTCAGCGTCGGAGCGCCGCACATAGTTCGCTTCGATGGTGGCTGGTTCGCCCGAGGCACCGGCCGATAGTCGCTCTATTGCAATCTGCCCGACCATGGCGGCGATGGCTGGTGGCGCTATGGTGCGGGGGAGTGCTTCGAAGCGGGTGCCGGCCAGCGTGGGCAGGAAGGCTTCGAAATCGCTGCAGACCCACTCGAAATCGCGATCTGCCAGAAGTTCGAGGAAGCGCGGGAAGGTGATTACCTGTTCATCGATGACGGCACCGGCTTCCGAGTAGAGGGCGCCGAACACCTCGCCGCGGCGAGCATCGATCAACGTCGCGCGGAGGGGACGGTGGCCGAAACGGCTGAGGGCTTCGAGGTTCGAGACCGGGACTGCGGGCTTGCCCATAACCTCGGCGAGGCCCTTGATCGCGGCAAGTCCGATGCGTACGCCGGTGAAGGAACCGGGTCCGGAGGCGGCCGCGAAAAGATCGACGCCGGCCAGTTTCGTATCGTGCTTCGCGAGGATGCTGTCGATCTCGGCGAAGAGGATGCCGCTGAAGCCATCGGGCGCATGCAGCACGACTTCGGACAGCACTTCGCGATCGCACAACAACGCGATGCTGCCGAATTCAGCGGTGGTATCGAGGGCGAGAGTCAGCATCTACTTCTTCAACTGGTAGTTCCGGTCGATGAAATAGACCTTACCAAGGGCGTTTACAGCAGTGAGGCGGATGTGCAGGTTAGCGGGGTAGTCGGTGGCGATGTTGGCGGGGATGGTGAAGGTGCCTTCGGGTCCGGTGCCGATGACGCGATAGCCGCGTTCGGAGACGTTAACTTCGCCGGTCCACTCATAGCGAACGTTCTGGAGCGCTTTGGTTTGGCGCTTGAGCTTGATGGCGAACCGGACGGGCTGGCCGAGCTGGAGCGTATCGCCTTCCGGCGCGACGATGTCAAACGGCACCTTCTCAGGGTTCCCTTCCATCACTTGCAAGGCAAGCGGCGGATCGCGGGAATCGAATTTATAGCTCTTCAGCATTCCGGCTTTTTTGCCTTCGCGGGAGACGTGCAGGATCCAGTCGTGCGTGTTGTCGGGCGGTGAGAAAGTGAGTGCCTCGGTCTTCGTTTTCTCTTTGACCTTCGTGCGGTCACCGGTCAAAGGGTTCACCCACTCTACGTCGTAGGAGTGCTTGTCCACGGTCAGGGTGACGGGACCAGGCTTTTCGACGTACACGATGTACTCGACCTCGTCCAGCGACAGGGCGCGACCGTTCTCCACATCGAAGTGCGGCTCCAGTTCCCAGTAGCGAGTGGTGGACATGAAGTCGAACCAGACTTTCATCTGGGCGGCGGCCTGCTCGTTGGGGACCTCAGTGGCCGGATAGTGTCCATTCGCGGTTGCGTTCCAGAGACGGTGGCGGAAGGTGTCGGTGTCGGTCACGCCGTGGGCGAAGTTGTTGACCGCCGGGTACTGGAAGGCCTGCTGTTCAACCACAGTGATGTTGTCGTCCGCAGTTTCATAGGATCGATAGCGAAGCCAGCCGTCTTCGGCCATGGGGGCAGAGGTTGTGGCGGCGCGGCTGGACCGGGTGTGTTTATATGGGTCGAGGTCAGCCAGGTAGCCGCCGATTTCCTTCAGCAGCGGCCGTCCGTTGTCGTAAGATTCCCAGGCTTCGAGGCCCTGCCAGGTGACGTCAAAGGGCACGAGGCGAGAGAGCGCATAGCCAAACCACTTCTGCCGATCGGCCCGCGTGGGCAGCAGATGCTCCATCAGATTGTTGGGGCCGAAGAAGGCGATGTCCACGATCAGGCCTCGCTCATTGGCACAGCGGATCTTCTCCTCGGCAGTACGGAAGAACTCGGGGGACTGGAAGGTGGCGGCGGTGGCTTCGTCGACGAGGGTGATGGCGACGTGGTTAAAGTGCTGGGCCGAGCGCGTGTCGATCAGCGTCTTCCAGGCAGCCAGATCGGTTCCATTGAAGTTCCGGACCACGGTGCCCATCCAGAGGTGCGGGGTGAGATTGTTGCCGTCCACCAAGGCGAAGTGGTGCAGATTGGCGGCGCGGAGCCAGCCAGCTTTTCCGTTGTCGGTGGCGGTGAGTTGGCCTTCCTTCCCCATCAGGTCGCCGGGGCCGGTCAGGCGAAAGGTGTGAGGGCCGGCTTCGTCAGGCGTGAAGCGAACAACCCATCGCGTGCCGCCATCCCAGAAGCCGTTGGCGCGAACGGTCTCGTGCCGGGGCGAGCGGATTTCGGCGTGAAGGTCGAGCGTTTTGGCGGGGTCGGTGCCCGGGAGGTCGAAGACGAGGTCGCAGGGGGAGAATTTCGGAGTGGGACGGCAAACGGTTTGCGCCCAACCGGCGGCTGTCAGGAGGAAGCACGCGGCGATCCGAAGAGTCATATGTATCAAGAATAGCTGGGTTTAGCCTGGTGGCGGTACTGCTGTTAGAGTCCCGCGGCCCCATGTACGTCCCGGAGTGCGAAGGGCCGGCTTCCCACGGGAATGCCGGCCTGCGTTTTGTACGCCGAAAAGCGGTCAGAAGTAGTACTTTAAGCCGAACTGGATGTTACGCGGGTTCTGCAACTGGCTGGTAATCTGGCCGAAGGTCCCCGGACTGGTGATGTCACGTCCGGGCGGCCCCCAACTAACGTGATTCAGTCCGTTGAACAGTTCCATGCGGAAATCCAGGTACTGCCGTTCGGTCACCTGGAACTTCTTGCCGATGGACATATCCATGTTGAAGAAAGAGGGGCCGCGAAGAGTGCCAACGCCGGCGCTGCCCAACTGGCCATCAGCGGGACGGCCAAAGGCGCAAGTACCGTTGTCAATGCCGGCTGCGCAGAAGCTAGCCGCCGTCACAGGGCCAAAGAATGCGTCGATGGTAGAGGCGTCACTGCTCGTATAGGGCCTGTAGGCATTCGCGCGGAGGTTACCCCGCGGAGTACGACCGACAGAGTTGGCCGCAGAGGCGAAAACGGTGACCGGGAAGCCGGAGTGGGTATTCACGAAGTAGTTCACGTTCCAGCCGCCCAGGATCAGGTCGACTGGCTTGCTCCACCCGCTGCCGAACGCCTGCCCTTTGCCAAACGGCAGATTGTAGAGTCCGCCTATAGAGCCGTTTTGTTGTGCATCGAAGCAGGACGGTCCACGGTTTCCACGTCGATTGTAAGCGTCCTGCCAGTAAGCACCTTCGGCGTTGACCGAGCCGCAACCGTAATAGCCAAGCCCTTCCATCATGCTCTTGCTCCAGACGTAAAAGCCTGTGAGTTCGAGGCCCGAGGAGAGACGTTTGCGTCCGCTGATTTGAAGGGCGTTGTAACTCATGCGGGCCGAACCCTCAGTCAAGGCCACATTGCCCACGTTGGGCAAGGTCGCGAACAGGGGTCGACGGTTGTTGGCGTCGATCCACGTCGAAGTCGGTCCGGTTCCGGCGACCGGATTGTTCGCCTCGTGCGGAACCACGAGGTGCGTTCCCAACTGGCCCACGTACGCGGTGGTGATGGAAGTTGTGGGGGAGAGGCGGTACTCGAACGAGGCGTTGTATTGATGGGTGAATTGCGGCCGCAGATTCGGATCCCACGCGCGGCCCTGGTAAAACGGAGCAGCGCCTGTGCGGGGACCTTCGAGAGAGCCGGAGTTCGGCGCGTCGGCGAAACCGATCCCGATGTTGCCCGGGGTGCGGACGTCATAGTTCACATTGGTCTCAACAAAGAATGGAGGATTCAGCGGCAAGCGAAGGTTAGCGCCGGTGCCTTCCATAAAGCTGGACATGGCGTAGCCCAGGCGGAACACGGAGCTACTGGTGGTGGCCACTGCCATGCCGATCCGTGGTTCGAACTGCTTGTAATACGGGTTGTAAAGTGCCCGGCTGTTGCCGTTCTTCCCTGCGAGCAGAACTTTGCCGTTCACTAGGTCGATATTCGCCTGACGGTCGGCAACCTCATAGAGCGGCTGGCTGTACTCCCACCTCATGCCGAGGTTTAGAGTGATTCTGGAGTTTAATTTGAAGTCGTCCTGGAAGAAAATGGCATCCAGCCAGTGACGTTGTCCCCATTTCCCCACTACGGCGCCGCGTCCCTTGGTGGAGAGCAGATTCAGCAGGAAATCGCTGTAGGCGCTGCCGGTTCCCATGGTGCCGTCGAATGTGAAGGAACCCAGTGCACCGTTGTTCCCCGCGTAGTAGCGGTTTTGGCGGAACCGAATGAACTGGCCGCCCATCTTGAGCAGATGCTTTCCGCGCTGCCAGCTCAGGTTGTCGCTGTAGGTCAGCTTGTTATCGACGGTACTGCCGGCTGTAGCTGCGAGGCCGATATTGCTGAGCCCGTTGCCCAGTACGACGGAACTGAGACCAGCGTAGGGCTGGCCACCGCCGATGCCGAATTTGGAATTGCCGTCGGTACCGAGCAAACCTGACCAGTCGAGAGGAATACCCTCATCGATGCCGACGCGACTGTAGCCGAGCCGCACTTCGTTGATCAGGGTCGGAGAGAACGCGCGCGTCCAGGTCAGCACAGCGCTCATGGTGGGAGCGATGTTAGCGGTCGTAGGAATCACCGGGAGGGCCGCGGTGCTGCCGAACTGCTCGTAGCGACTGATGGACCAGCGCATCATGATGCTGTCTTTGTCGTTTGGCCGAATGTCCCCCTTGACGTCAGCCTGGTTGTTCTTCAGTGTGTTCGCCGCAGTGCCGACGTAGTTGTTGGTTATGCCAAGTGCGCCGACTCCGGCGACATTTGGAAGAGGGTACAGGTCCGGGCTTGAAAAGAGTTTGGCAGCCACCGGGTTCACGACCCGCGATTGGGGGATGACATTGCCGGCGAAACAGCCCGCCGACGATGTGGCGCTGCAGGGAGCGTTTGTACCCGGATCGCGAATGAACAGGCCCGATTTGGTTTGGAAATCTGCCAGGTTGCCCGTGCGCCACGCGGCGGGAGCGACGCTGACTGTGGATGTTCCCGAATCCCGTTGTTGCGTACCTTCATAGTCCATGAAGAAAAACACCTTGTTCCTGACGATCGGTCCGCCGAAGGTGCCGCCGAAGATACTCCTGCGGAACGCACGCTTACCGATGGCTATCGGACCAGTGCGGTTATTGAAATAGCTGTTGGCATCCAGTTTGTCGTTGCGAATGAACTCGAAGACGTTGCCGTGGTACGCGTTGGTGCCGCTCTTTAGCGTCGTGTTCACGATGGCTCCTCCGACGTTGCCGAACTCGGAGGAACCGTTCCCCGTGATCACTTTGACTTCTTCCAGCGCGTCGACATTCGGCTGATAGCCAATGCGGTTATCAATAGAGTCATTGGCGTCAATACCATCGAGCAGGAAGTTGTTGGTCTGCTCGCGGTTCCCGTTTACCTGCGGGCGCGATCCGGAGCCTTGCATGCGGCCCGAGGTATTCATCGCGTTCGGGCTCGTGGAGATAGCACCAGGTATGAGTTGCGTGAGGCTGGCGAAGTTCCGACCGTTTAAGGGCAGCGCGGAAAGGCGCATGGATGTAAGCGTCTCTCCAGTGTGCGTGGATTCGGTCTGGAGGATGGGCGCGAAGTCCGTAATCTCAACCGACTGCGTGGTGTCGCCAACCTCGAGCTTCAGGTCAACTTTTGCTATCTGGTTGACCTCAAGAGGAAAAGGTCCAAGGACGGTTCTTTTGAAGCCCTGGCTTTCCGCCGCGATGCTGTAGCTGCCAACGGGAAGGAAGAGCAGGTTGAAGACGCCGGAGTCGTTCGAAGTGGTCGGATAGCTGATGCCGGTGTCGCTGCTGGTTGCCGTGATCTTTACGTTTGGGACAACGGCCCCGCTGGGGTCTGTGGCCGTCCCGGTGATAGAGGCGGTGGTGGTTTGCGCGTGACAGAGGCTGGTCAGCCCGAAAATCAACGCAGATGCTAAGGCGATTCGTCGGTTATTCATACAGCCCCTCTCAAACTGTAATGGCCACAGTATAAGGCAACCTCTTTCCATTTCAAGGAGAGAAAAGACGGGCAAGTGTCGATTTCAGCACTAACGGGCAGAGAGTCTGTTGCACCACTTCGGGGCAGTCCCTATGGCAACATGGAACCTGTGACGCAGCCATTCCCCCGCTTTACAGGTCCATCCGACTTTTTCGGACAGGTCGGCGTCTTTAGAACTGGAGACTGAATTTGATCCTTCGGGCCGTGGAAGATGCGGACCTGATTACTGGCGCAAGAAAAGGCGATGTAGAGGCGTTCAACCACCTCGTATCGCGTTGGGAGAAGCGCGTCTTTAATTACCTTCTGCGTTTGACCGGCCGGTCGGAGGATTCGCTCGATCTTAGCCAGGACGTTTTCTTGAAGGCCTATCAAAACATACGGAAGCTGGATGACACGTCACGGTTTGGACCGTGGCTGTTCCGTATCGCGCATAACGAGGCCTATTCCATGTTCCGCAAGCGGCAGCCCGATACCTCGGGCGATGCCGAGGCTGCGGAGCGGGAACCGGCTCACGGTGTCTCTCCGGAGGTGTCGATCGCGGTGAATGCCGCAATGGACAAGCTTTCGGCGGAGCAGCGGGAGGCGGTTGTGCTGAAGGTTCATGAGGGCTTCAAGTTCGACGAGATGGCGGAGATTCTCGGCTGTCCGGTTTCGACGATCAAGTCGCGGCTTTATACTGCGCTGGATTTGATGAAAGCGGAACTGGAACCGGTTTCCAACAGGGGGATGCGATGAACAGTTGTGCGCGGAGCGAGGCGCTCCGGGATTATGCCTTCGACGAGCTTGCGGGAGCGGATCGAGTGGCGATGGAAGGGCATGTGGAGAGCTGTTTGGAATGTGCAGCGGAACTGCATTCCATTCAACTGACGACAGCGGCGCTGCGCTCGGTGCCGGATCGCGAGATTCCGCAACGTATTGCGTTCGTATCGGACAAGCTGTTTGACCCGTCGCCATGGGGCCGGTTCTTCAGGGGCTTCTTCGCCTCGCGGACACAGGCTGGCTTTGCGGCGGCCTGTTTGCTGGCCGGGGCGATTGTGTTCTCGGCGGTGAAGCGCCCTGTAGAAGTGCGAACCGTGGTAGCCTCTTCGACCGCCGCTCCGGTGGATGTTTCGCAGCAGATCGACGCCGCGGTAAAGAAGGCCGTGGTTCAGGTGCATCAGGAAGATGCGCGGCAGGCGTCCGTGGCACTGGCCGCAGCCGAGACAAAGCACCAGCGCGAACACCAGGCCTTGCTCGTGACGATGCAGGAGACAGTGGAGGTGATGCAGAAGCGCATGGGCGCCTATACATCGCTGGCGTCTCTGGAAGCGCCATCAGTGGGGTCGGGACAATGAAGCCCGTACTGCTGGCCGTACTGGCGAGCGTCTGTTTTGCGGCTGTGGAGTCGCCGGTTTCACTGGCTTCGCTGCGGGCCGTGGAGGCCTCAATCAATGACAAGTTCCGTTCGGGCGTGAACGATCCATACGATCTTTTGGGGACTGCGCGGGGCACGTATCTGGACGGCTATGGCGCGGTGTTCAGCGTGGAGATGAATCTGGTGCTGGTTTCTCCGTTGAACCTGTCGCCGTTCAAGCCGGCGCTTGCCGACGGCGAAGTCGCCGCGATGCACGATCGCAAAACGCGTAAGGTGGAGACACTGAAGGCCGAGATGCGCAGCCTGATGCTGGGGGCGAGCAAGACGCTGACCGGTCTCCCGGCCAATGAGCGCATCGTGATGGAAGCGTTCCTGTTCAACTACAAATGGGAAAATTCGCGGGATTTGCCCAGGCGGATCGTGATGACCGCATCAAAGCAGCAGTTGCTG
Organism: Bryobacterales bacterium; assembly: GCA_025462945.1. GTDB lineage: Bacteria > Acidobacteriota > Terriglobia > Bryobacterales > Bryobacteraceae > BOG-234. The sequence goes on along the minus strand of JAOAPO010000206.1, from coordinate 22,075 downwards.
GACGCGGCAGCGAAGAAGCTCAGCGGCACGGAGTTCGCGAAGCTCTTCGACGAGCAGGAACTCTAGCTTGACCGCATCCGCAACCCCTCTGGGACAGCTGCTGATCGAGCGAGGGCTGATTGGGCCCGAGGATCTGGAACGTGCCCTGGAGCTGCAGCGGGAGCGCGGCGACAAGGTCGGAAAAATCCTTGTCGATATGGGGTACCTCGCCCAGCGCGATCTGATCGGCGCGCTGTCTGATCAGCTCGGGTTGAGCATCGCGCGTATCGCGGCACCTCATGCCGGCCCGGAGACAGAAGGCATGTCCACGCGTTTCCTGAGGCAGTCGCTGGTGTTTCCACTGGCCGTGGAAGACGGGTCGCTGCTGGTCGCGATGGCCGATCCGCTCGACTTCGAAACGATCAGTGCAATTCGGGCATTTTCGAAGCTGGAAGTGGTTCCGCAGCTGGCTACGGAGCAAGAGATTCTGGACGCGATCGACCGCTACTATGCCGATGGCGGCGCGCGGTCGGCGACGGCTGGTTTCGATGCCGTCGATGAAGATGATCTGGAACATCTTCGCGACATGGCGAGCGAAGCGCCCGTCATTCGGCTGGTGAATGCGATGATCGCGCAGGCCGTGGAAAAGCGTGCGTCGGATATCCATATTGAGCCCTTCGATAAAGAGTTTCGTGTTCGCTTCCGAGTGGACGGCGTGCTCTTCAATCAGGACCCGCCACCGCGCGAATTCAAGGCGGCGATCATCTCGCGCCTCAAGCTGATGGCGAAGCTGAACATCGCGGAACGCAGGCTGCCGCAGGACGGTCGTATCAAGCTGAGGATTCTGGGCCGCGAGGTGGACCTTCGTGTTTCCACGCTGCCGACACTTTTCGGTGAGAGCGTTGTCATGCGTATCTTAGATCGCTCGGCCGGCGATTTCTACGACCTGAAGCGGCTTGGTTTCGACGACTTCATGCTGCGGCGGATGGAGTACTACACTTCCCTGCCCCACGGGATCTTCATGGTCACCGGGCCGACCGGCAGCGGCAAATCGACTACGCTGTACTCGGCGCTGAAGCTCATCAACCTGCCGGACAAGAAGATCATCACGATTGAGGATCCAGTGGAGTACCAGATGGACGGGATCAACCAAATCCACGTGAATCCGGCCATTGGGCTGACGTTCGCGGCCGGGATCCGGCATATCGTTCGGCAGGATCCGGACGTCATTATGATCGGCGAAATTCGTGATCGTGAAACCGCGGATATTGCGATTCGCTCAGCGCTGACAGGGCACTTCGTTTACTCCACACTGCATACCAATGACGCGCCGAGTGCCGTGACGCGGCTGACAGACATGGGCGTGGAGAATTACCTGATTTCGTCGTCTGTGGTGGCGGTGCTGGCGCAGCGCCTGGTGCGGCTTATCTGCGCGAATTGCAAAGAGGTGGCGGGGCGCTCATTGACTCCGTTCGGCGAAGAGATCGAGACTTACCGGGGTCGCGGTTGCGAGGAATGCAGCGGGTCGGGGTATCGCGGGCGCGCGGGCATCTTCGAACTGATGGAGATGAACGACGAACTGCGCCACCTGGTCATGGCGGGCGCGGATGCCTCGCGTCTGACGGAAGCAGCGCGGCGCAATGGTATGCGGAATCTTCGGGAAGACGGCTGGGCCAAGGTCAGCAGCGGCGGGACGACGGCCTCTGAAGTGACTCGCGTGACGCAGGAATTCTAGGCTGATGGCGTCCACGACGTTCCACTACCGCGCGGTTGCTTCCGATGGCAAGGTCCGCACGGGGACTCTGGCAGCCGAGACGACGACACTGGCTGCGCGTGAGTTGCGGCGGCAGGGGCTGACTCCGGTTTATGTGGGTGAGGGGAAGAAGTCCGGCTTTCAGTTCAAGATGCCGGAGTTCAACTCGTCGCGGAAGGACGTTCTGTTCTTTACGCAGGAGCTGTCGACGCTGCTGAATTCCGGAGTGCCGCTGGATCGCGCCCTGGGGATCGCGACCGAGTTAACGACAAAGCCTTCGTTCCGTGCCATTGTGTCCGACATACTGCGCGCGATCAAGGGCGGCAAGTCGCTGGCAGATGCGCTGGCCGGGCATCCGACTTATTTTTCTGATCTGTTCGTGAACATGGTTCGGGCGGGTGAGGCTTCGGGCAGCCTGGGCCAGATTTTCGAGCGACTGTCGGGGTTCGAGCGGTCTCGGGACGAGCTGCGCGGCTACATCATCTCGTCGCTGATCTACCCTGGACTGCTGGCGTTCGTGGGTGCCGGGTCTATCTTCGTTCTGCTGGATTTCGTAGTGCCGCGGTTCGCCAGCGTCTTCGACGACGGGCGGATGAAGATCCCGGTGCCGACGCTGATCATGCTGGAAGCCAGCAAGATCGTGCAGAACTGGGGCTGGGTGGTCGGGCTTGCGATCGTGGGTTCTGCCGTGGCATTCAGGACGTACACGCAGACGGCGGAGGGCCGTTTGTGGTGGGATGGCACGCGGCTGAAGATTCCGATTCTGGGCGATGCGCTGCGGAAGGCGGAGACGGCGCGATTCGCTCGGGCGATGGGCACGCTGGTGGCAAGCACGGTGCCGCTGGTGCAGGCGCTGCAGATTTCAGCGGGCATTTTGTCAAACTCGCGTATGGCCAACTCGTTGACGGAAGTCGCGCGAGGCGTCAAGCGCGGCGAAGGGATTTCCGGACCGTTAGGCCGGACGAAAATGTTCCCGCCACTGACGGCGCACTTGCTGACGGTGGGTGAAGAGACCGGCAAGCTCGATGCGATGTTCACGCGTCTGGCCGATATTTGCGAGGAAGAGACGCGCGTTGCGATCCGGCGTTTTACCTCAGTGTTCGAGCCGCTGGTGATCCTCGTGATGGGAATCATCGTGGGCGCTCTGGTGTTAAGTATGTTGATCGCGATCACGAGTATCAACGATGTCGCAATTTAGGAGATCTGGCTTGAAACAAAGAGACAACCGGAGAAGGAATCGACGGGCGGGCGTCACGCTGATTGAGATGCTGGTGGTGGTCACGATCATTGCCTTGTTTGCGGCGATCGTGGGACCGCGTTTACTGCATCGGGGCGATCAGGCTCGCGTGGTGGCGGCGAAGCAGCAGATCTCGGATATCCAGCTCGCGCTGGGTCAGTACAAGCTCGACACCGGCATTTTTCCAACGCAGGAACTCGGGTTGCCTGCGCTGCGGCTGCAACCAGCCGGCGTCGATCAGTGGCATGGTCCGTATCTGGTGAAGGACCTGGGGAACGATCCGTGGGGGCATGCTTACGTCTACAAGTATCCGGGCGACCACGGCGATGAGCCGGACATCATCAGCTACGGCGCGGATGGGCAGCCGGGCGGGACCGACCTGAACGCTGATGTTGCCAGCTGGAAGTAGACGAGGGGTTACCCTCCTCGAGATGATGATCGTGGTCTCGATCATCGCCGCCATTGCGAGCGTGTCGTTTCCATCGCTGGTCTCGGGACTGGCAGGGGTGCGGCTGAGTTCCTCCGCTGGCGATGCGGCAAGTTTCTTCACGAGCGCTCTGAATCGGGTGGAACGTCGGGAACAGGCGGCTGCGATTGTAGTGGAGCCCGCGTTGAATCGCGTTGCGGTCTTTACTGCGGCGTCGGGAACGAAGCCGGCTGCGGAACTGGATCTGCCGCCGGGGATCACCATCGAGGGCGAGACCGCTCGGCGGTATGTGGTGTATCCGGGCGGAGCTTTCCCCTTGATCGACCTCGTGCTGAAGAACGAGAAGGGTGCGCGACGGCGGATTCGAATTGATCCGGTAACGGCGGTGCCGAAGATCGAACGTGTCGAGGTGAAGCCGTGAGCCGTCGCGCCGGGTTCAGCCTTCTGGAAGTGCTGGTCGCAACCCTGATCATGGGCATTGCGGTGACGACGCTGCTGGTGGGGTTGTCGCAGTCGGTGCGGAATGCCGCGAGGCTGGCCGAGCATGACCGGGCTGCAATGCTGGCGCGGAACAAGATGAACGAATTGCTGCTGGACGTGTCGCTTCCGTTCACGGGTACCGTGGAAGGGTCCTTCGATGCCGATACGGCGGGCGGTGCAGTAGCTGGCTGGCGCGCGGCTACAAAGCCGTTTGAAGTGCGTCCGGAGTCGGGCCCCGGCTCTGAAATCCTTCAGGAGGTAGCGCTGGAGGTTTGGTGGAAGCCGGCGGGTGGCAATCGCCGGACTCTTCGCGTTGAAGGCTACCGACAGGCGCGCATCCCCGTGCAGCAATGAGACTGAAACCACAGGCCGGCGTAACGCTCATCGAGATATTGATCGCGGTGTCGCTGCTGAGTTTGCTGTCAGTCGGCGTGCTCGTTGCCATGCGGATCGCGCTGAACACAATGGACAAGACCGACCAGCATTTGGTGCGGAACCGCCGTGTCTCGAATTCGGCGAAGTTGATCGAGAACGAGTTCGCGGGTATGATCGTCACTCGCGCGGACTGGCGGCCGTCCCCGGATGTTGTGAATTCCCTACCCTTCCTGCAGTTCGAGGCCGAGACGATGCGGTTCGTGACTTCGTACTCCCTGCAGGAATCGTTTCGCGGGCGTGCGCAGATTGCGGCCATGCAAGTCATTCCGGGGGATCGAAACATCGGCGTCCGGCTGATCGTGAACGAGACGCCATACACGGGTGCCGCGCAGGCGGGGCTGATGGTGACCGGCGTGGCGCGGAATCCGGCGAGCGGGCTGGCGACGACGCTGTTCATGCCCGTGCTGCCTGGTGCGCAGTCGTTCGTGCTGGCTGACCGGCTGGCGTATTGCCGCTTTTCATATCTGGAGCCGCGGCCTGAGCCTCCTTTCCGCGTGTGGCGTTCTGACTGGATCCGGAGTGACATCATGCCGCTGGGTGTTCGGATCGAGATGGCGCCTCTCGAGAAGACGCTGTCTGAGGTGCACGTGACGACCGTGACGGTGCCGGTTCACATCAACCGGGATTTGGTGGGGCTTTATGCCGATGGCTACTAAGAGCGCACAGCGTGGTTCGGCACTGTTGACCGTGCTGTGGCTGACGGCGGCACTGGCGGCAATCGGTGTGGCGGTGGCGCACAACGTCCGGGGTGAGACCGAGCGGGCCGGAACCAACGTTGAAGACGTGAAAGCCGTGTTGCTGGCGCGGGGCGGCATTGATCGCGCGCTGTTGTATCGACAGTGGGGTGGCGACTACTACAAGCCCGGCATGACAGCCTTCGACTTCACCTTTCCGTCGGGCCAGGTCAGGGTCGAGATGATTCCGGAGACCTCGCGTCTGGGTCTGAACAACTCACCGCCCGAAGAGTTGTTGCGCCTGCTGATCGCACTCGGCGAGCCGGAAGACCGGGCTTCCGAGACCGCTGCAGCCATCGTGGACTGGCGCACGCCTGTATCTCCGCAGCGCCCCGGCCTTTTTGACGGGTACTATTTAACGCGCGTCCCGTCTTTCCTGCCGGCACATACGTCATTCAGAGAGACCGAGGAATTATTGCTGGTACACGGAATCACACCCGATCTTTACTACGGAACATCGCTCGATGGTTCGAAGGCGGGGCTGCGTGACTGCATCTCGGCCAACAGCCTGGGTGGCAGTATCGACGTGAACTTTGCGAAGCGCGAGACTTTGGTCGCAATCGGGATGTCTCCGGAAGATGCGACGACGCTGGTGAGCAGCCGAGCGCAGCATGAGATCACCGACTACAGAGAGCTGGCCGAGTTGCAGAAGTCGCTGGGGCCGGTCGGCGGACGCCTTGGAATCTTCGGCGGAAGCATGCTGACGTTGCGCGCCACCGCGCGGATGCGGCTCGCGGATGGCCGCCTGTCGGATCTGCGGCGTTCCGTAGCAGCGCTCGTGAAGTACTGGCTTCCTGGCAATCGCTTCGGCAAAGCGCCTGGCTTTGAAGTCGTGAGGTGGTATGACCGCGTCTGAAACGGTGGTCGCGTCGCCGGGCCGGACGCAACGAGGCGTGTCCAGCTGGCTGATCTTCGGTACGGGCCTCGGCGTCGCGGTCAACGGCGATCAGCTGGACGTCGCCGTCGCGCGCTCACGCAGCGCGAGTCCGCAGCTGAAAGCGGCGGTCACGATACGGGATTTCCGCACCCGGGCTGCCGCTGAATGGGGCGCGGAACTCCTGCAGTTCCTGGCGTCAGTGGGCGAACCCCATTTGGCTGCGACCATCACCCTCCCGCGCGAAGAGGTCATCGTCCGGACGGTGCTGTTGCCCGGCGTTGCCGATAAGGAAATCCCGGCGGCGATGGAGCTTCAACTCGAAACACTTCATCCTTACGGCGATGAGGAAGTGGCCTGGTCGTGGCTGCGGGCCCGTCCTGATACTGTCCTCATCGGAATAGTTCGCAGAGCGTCCCTCGATTATTGGGAGACGCTTTTTGCGGAAGCGGGCGTACCAGTGGCCGCAGTCACCTTCTCCTCGGCGGCCATCTATGCGGCAATACGCATCTGGAGTGCGGCGCCCGCTTCCTTTCTTCTCTGTTTCACCAGCAGCAGCGGTCGCATTGAGGTCTATGGCGAGAGTGACGCCCGTGCGGTCTATTCGGCCGAACTGGCGGCATCTCCGGAACGGGTTGCAGCTGCGGCCCGCGCCGAGTTGCGGCTTTCTGCCGATTCACAGCCGCTCAGTCTCGACGATGCTCTGCCGGCACCTTCTCCAATCACGGTCATGAACTACTCGCCGCTGGCGTGGGCCACGGCACTGACAGCATCCGCGCCTTTCACCACCAGGGTCGCCAACTTCCTTCCGAAAGAACGCAGGGCGACCAATGCACGCCGCCAGTACGCGGTGACAGCAGTGCTGGGTGCCCTGCTGGCCATCGGGCTGCTGGGCGCGTTCGTGATCTACCCCGCAGTGGAACGTCGTAACTATCTGGCCGCCCTGAATGAGGAAGTCCGGCGGCTGGAGCCGTCAGCGAAGCAGGCGCAGTCACTGGAACAGGCGATCACAGCGACTCGAGCCCGGGTGGACATGCTGGATCAGATTCGGCGCAGACCGCAGGCTGATCTGGACGTGCTCGCGGAACTGACGAAGCTGCTGCCAGCCCAGGTGTGGACGAACTCCGTTGAAATCTTCACGGACTCCGTGGTGATCGCGGGAGAGGCGGACCAGGCGGGCCCGCTGTTGAAGCTGCTCGACTCCTCGCCCCTGTTTCAGAACTCCGAGTTCGCGCTGTCGGTAACGCGTAACTCTCAAATGGAGCAGTTCCGGATCAAAACCATGCGCCGCAATCGCGCGGGAAGGACCACGCCTTGAGCATCTCCGCCCGCGAGCGCCGTCTCGTCTTCCTCGTTGCGCCAGCCCTGCTGATCGCGTTGGTTATGCGGTTCGGATTGCCAGATGGGTCCGCAGCTCCGTCCGGCGGTTCAGAAGCCGGCAACATCGCTCTGGCGGAGCAGCGCGTCGCCCGCATGCGCCAGATCATCGCTACCACTCCGGCACGAACTGCGGCAGCGAAGCAGGTTCGCCTCGACCTGGCCGAGCGTGAGCGCGGGATTCTGCAGGCGGACACAGCCCCGCAGGCACAAGCCCTGCTTCTGGAAATTGCGAGGCGCGTGGGCAAGAGTGAAGACATCGATGTTCGGGGCGGCGACTTCGGCGCACCCAAGCCCATGGGCGAATACGGTCTGGTCTACACCACTGTGACTTTCGAGTGCCGGGTGGAACAACTGGTGAACTTTCTTGCCGACCTTTCGAAACAGAGTGAGCTGATTGTGCCCTCCGAAGAGCGCATCACCACCACCAACGCGAAGCTGAAGATGATGTCCGTGCGAATGGTGCTGGCCGGTGTCACGCTGAAGAAGCTCATCCCTGAGAAAAAGGGGTTTGCCGCGTTTTGACAACGAAGCTGATAGCCCTGAACGTCCTGCTGGCCGCAGGTATCGGCGCCACTGTGTGGCAACTGAACGTCCGCTGGACGGCGGCCGCTATACAGCGCGAGAAGACGCTGCATGTGCGCGTGAAGCCGGTTACCGTGGCTCCCGTCGCACCGGCCCCGAAGCCTGAAGCTCCAACGCCCGCTCAGTACGCGCAGGTCGCCGAGAAGAACCTGTTTTCGAGCGACCGGAATCCGACCGTCGTCATCGAGCCGGTGAAAGTTGACCCTCCGAAACCGATGCCTCCGTTGCCTGTGGTCTACGGTGTTATGGGACTGCCCAGCGGGGCACGGGCCATCATGGCGGAAAAGCCCGGGCAGCAAAGCCGTTCGATTCGGACCGGCGATACCATCGGCGAATTCAAAGTGCTCGCGCTCGATACGCAGAATGTCGCCTTCGACTGGAATGGTAAGGAAGTGAAGCGACGTATCGACGAACTGGTTGACCGCTCAAATGCGCCGACGCAGAATAATCAGGGACCCGCGGCACCCGCCGCTGCGGCAGCAGCCCCGGCGCCCCCTCAGCCGTCCGGGCCGGCGACCAGCAAAGACGTGGGGATCGAGTTGACCCCCGGTGTTCACGCCTGCCGTCCCGGCGAGAACTCGCCCGCGGGAACCGTCATCGACGGCTTCCGCAAGACCATCACCTATAGCCCCTTCGGCGCCACCTGCCGGTGGGTCAAGTAAGCAGGAGAAACACGATGAAGACCCTTATAACGCTCGCGATGATCCTTGCCGTCCCGGCGTTCAGCCAGAGCACGTCAGCGAAAAAGAAGACCGCCACGAAGGCTCCGGCCAAGCCGGCGACAAACGTCGTGAAGCCGCTGGTCATTCCGCCTGACGCGACCCCGAACCCGGACGGCACCTACGCCTGGTCGGACAAAGCGGGCAAGAAGTGGACGTTCGCGAAAACGCCTTTCGGGATTTCAAAAGTAGAAGATACCGCGGGCCAGCCATCGGCCTTCGCCAGCGCGCCCGTCGGCCAGTTCGTGAAAGCCGTTGAAGTCGGCGACAAAGTGAAGTTCGAGCGGCAGTCTCCGTTCGGCCCCACCAAGTGGGAGAAGAACAAAGCGGACCTGACCGACGAAGAGCGAGCCATTCTGGCAGCCCAGACCGCGAAGCCGGAATAACGGAGTTTCATGACAAGATTCAGCGAAGCACGATTTACCGCTCGACCCATCGCTCTCTGCGGCGCAATGCTGCTGGGCTCGGCGTGGGCACAGACGCCGCCACCACCGGTACAGCCCGCTCCGGGACAGCCCGCTCCAGCGCAAACGGCTCCGGCCCAAACGGCCCCGGCGCAGACGGCCGCCGCAGCCCCAGGCAATCCGGTCGGCGGTTTCAACCTCAATAATGCTTCGCTGCTTGAAGTCATCGATACACTCGCCCGCGAGCTAAAGATCAACTACGTCCTCGACGCGACCGTCAAGGGCGGGAGCGTCACGGTGAACACCTTCGGAACGGTGCGCGACGTCGACCTTCGCCCCCTGTTCGAGACCATTCTGCGGATGAATAATCTGGCGATGGTGCAGGCCGGCAACATCTTCCGTATCGTGCCGATCGGGAACATCGCGCGTCAGCCTATCAGCCCGGTCACTCAGACCGATCCTGCCAGGCTGAACGACGATGAGCGCCTGATCCTGAATCTTGTCTTTCTCCGCTACGCCACGTCCGCTGAGATGTCAAAAGTACTCGCGCCGTTCACCGGCGACGGCGGTCAGTTGACCAGCTATGATCCGGCAAATCTGTTGATCATTCTGGACAACAGCCGCAACATGAAGCGCACGCTCGAATTGATTGCGCTGTTTGACAGTGAGACGCTCGCGGGGCAGCGCGTACGCGCCTTTGAGATTAGAAACGGCCGACCGACCGATGTGGCTAAAGAACTCGATCAGGTCTTCAAGGCCTACTCGCTTTCCGGGGCCAAAGGTGCCAGCGCTGTTCAGTTTTTGCCCATCGACCGCATCAACACGATCCTCGCGGTGGCTCCGAACCCGGGGGCGTTCGCGGACGTGGAACAGTGGCTCGGAAAGCTCGACATCTCGCCCAAAGTAACCGCGGGCTCGCTGCAGAATAACGTCTATCGTCTGAAGTACGGGCGGGCCGAGATTCTGGGCAATGTGGTCACGCAGCTTTATGGCGGCTGCGGCAACAGCGGCTTTGGCGGCGGCTACGGCATGTCCGGCAACTCCAGTTACCCGGCGCAAGGCTATGCGGGTGGCAATGGCAGCTTCGGTGGCGTGCCCGCCGGTGGTGGCTTCCAGCAGGGCGGCGGCGGGTACGGTGGCGGCCAAAACTACGGGTCTCCGTATGGGGGCGGCGGCGGCTACGGTGGGGGAAATGGTGGCGGTGGAGGCTACGGCGGTGGATATGGCGGCGGTGGAGGATACGGCGGAGGCGGCGGCTATGGCGGGAACAATTGCTATGGCGGTGGTGGCGGTGGCGGTTACCCAATGGCCACACCGGGTCCGTCAATGGGACCATTCACGGCAGGCTCAACCCCGCCGGCGGCTGGTGCAACTCCGGGGGCGGCTCCCGCTGCGGCTTCTGCCGACCAGACCGGCTCGTATTTGAGCGGTTCCAGCCAGGGTCAATTCGGCTCAGCGATGCCCCGCATCATCCCCAACCCGTTCGACAACACGCTGCTGGTGCAAAGTACACCTGAAACCTGGGATCAGATCAAGACCCTGCTCGACCAGCTGGATGTCTCGCCGCGCCAGGTTCTGATCGACGCGAAAATCTATGAGGTCGACCTTTCCGGAGGCTTCGAAGCGGGCGTGACGGCATTCCTGCAGCAAAAAGGCGGGACGGTCCCGGGCGTTTCCGGGCGGCAGTTGCTCGGGCAGTTCTCGCAAGCCGGTATCGGGCTTTCCGCCGGACTGCTGGTCGGCCAAAGCCGACAGTTGCTGGCACTTCTTCAGGCTCAGGAGACCCGCACCAAAGCCAAGGTGCTGTCAGCGCCCAGTATCATCGCCACGGACAGCATCCCGGCCTCGATCACGGTGGGCGATTCGGTCCCGACGCTCACATCGCAGGCCGTGAACCCCGGCGTTACGACGGGCGGCAACTCTCTGTTCACGCAAACGATCTCGAACACCAGCACCGGCATCGGACTCAATATCCTGGCACGGGTCAACAACAGCGGAATCGTCACGATGGTGATCAACCAAAACGTAACGGCACCGGAGCCAAACCCCACCGGCACGACCATCAATTCACCTTCGTTCTCACAGCGCAACGTGAGCACCCAGGTGACGGTCCAGGACGGGGACACAATCGCGATTGGTGGCATCATCAATGAATCGAGCACCGAGACTTCCGCCGGTGTTCCGCTTTTGGACCGCATCCCGTACCTGGGTGTTCTGTTCGGCACAAAATCGAATACGAAGAAGCGCACCGAACTGATCATCTTCCTCACACCGCACGTCATCTACGACACAAACCATGTCGCTGAAGCCACGCAGGATCTGAAGGAGAAACTTCACAACATGCGCAAACTGATCGACAAATCAGTGCCGGAGCGGGCGCCCACCCACTTGACTGCGCCGCCCCCGCAGCCGGAAAAGCAGCAGTAGCGGCTAAGGCCGGGTAAATGAAATCCGGTTGGGTAAAGGTCAGACCTTCGGGTCTGGCCTTTTTTGCCTAGTTCTCGAGAGTCGCTTCCACGAATTTCTCCACGCGGATTCGGTACAACGCCGACTTCCCGTGGCGGTCGCTCACGAAGTATACGCTCTGGCTGTCCGGCGCAAACGTTGGTGAAACCATCGCGGGATCCGAGGCGCGGTGCTCGCAGAGAGTCATCTCCCGCTTTGTCACTCGCAGCATGATCAGCACGTACGAAGACGCCTTGCTGCGGCTCGCGCCGGCGAACACGGAGGCATCTGCATTCGACCCGAACGCCTCGAACTGAGTCGTCTTCGCAAGTTCTTTGTCAGAACCCTCGTCGGGGCTGTTCTCGCGCATCCGGATCAGCTCTTTCGCGTCGTCCGGAATGTGGAGATACACCAGAGTCCGTCCGGAAGGGGTCCACAAGACCCGGCCCGTTTGCCCCTGCTCCAGCTTAAGCGGTTTCCTCAGATTCGTGCCATCGGTGGTGAGGAGCCAGTAAAGGCCGTTTACGCGGTACAGCAACTGCGCGCGCCGGGGTCTCATCATGAGCAGGTCGACGTCGCCGTCTACTTCCAGCACTGATGCGGTCCGCTGGCGAGTCGCGCGCAGGATCTGCGACTTTCCTGCAACTTGCCGGACCGCGAAGTAAGCCGAGCCATCGGCCCCCTGGGTGAAACCCGTTCGAGTAGAGCCTTCAGGAACTTTGTACAGCTCACGCGACACCAGCGTGGCGGGAGTGATTTCGGTCAGTGTCGGTCCGTTGAAGAACAGCACGGTCCGTTCGTCCGGAGCCAGCGAGATGGTGGAGACGTCGAGCGACGGCACCTCGGTGAGCTGCCGCGATTCGCCGGACTTGAGGTCGAGGTGGCAGACCTGGCGGCTACCCAGCCGTTCGCTCCAGTAGATGAGGAAATCGCTTCGCCTGCCGAACTGCCGCAAATGCACGGGAGCCATACCGCTGGCGAACTCCGGGTTGGTAATCCGCAGGACGTCCAGTTCGGTCGCCGGATCCGCGTACCTCACCCATTCCGGTGGCGTGAGACGACCCGCTACCGCCAGCGCAAGAAAATTCCGACGAGAAAGATTCAGAGGCCCGATGACTCTATCTTACTTGTGGCTGGCTTCGTAATGGGCCTTCAGCGTATCGAGGCCGAAATCGTTGTTGTAGTCGCGCCAGACTGCATGGACGTGGTTCGAATTGTCCTGCGTCATATCCATTTCGATCAGGAAGGCCGGGGTCTGCACGCGGTAGTAGTGCGGTCCGCCGCGCTTGACGTCTCCAGTCCACGCGAAGAAGGTCTGATCCTTCGGCTGCTTCTTCGCAAGAGCGATGCGCTCTTCTGCCATCGGGGACGCCATGTTGCCCGCATAGAGTTCAACGATGGACATGAGCTTGTCGTACTGCGGGGCCGTCAGTTTGGCAGCGGAGAGACCGTTCGGCTGGCCGGCCAAAGAAGCCTTGCGGCTGGGACCGGTGATGATATCTTTCAGGGCCGTCTTGTCGACGACAGCGGTATTCTGCTGCTCCGGCGTCAATGCCTCGATCATCGCGTAGCCGTAGTCATCTTCATCGGCGAGAACACGAAGTCCTTTGCGCGGACCAGTCTTGATTTCTGCTGGATTTGAACCGAAGAAGCTGGGGGAGTCGGCAATCTTGCCGTTCACGATAGTCCAGTTCTGCGCAACGTGATGGCCTTCCAGACGGAAGCCCCAAACGCCCTTTGGATCCGGCTTGCCGAAGATCGTAATGTAGTAATTTTCGGGGTCGCGGCGATTCGGACCTGCCGCGCCTTCCTGGATCAGGAGAACCTGATCGAGGCTCATGATCGTGGTCGCTTTGATCACACCCTGCTGGCTGAGACCGGTCGAAACCAGCGCCATCGCGAGCAGCTTCTGGTGGGGAGCCATGGAGCCGAACGACAGGCCCTTCCGAAGTTTCGGGATGAAATGCCAGTCGAACCGCTGGTCGTCTTCGAACGCGTAGGTCGCTGTCGCCTTCTGGTCGGCCCAGAGCGAGTTCAGGAAGGCATTAGCGGCATCGGACATGACGGATGCCTGTTCAGCGCGCTTGTACGCTGCGGTGAGAAGAAGTGCTGCGCCAAGAATTGCGCCTACGCGGAGCCAGCTAAGTTTCATGGTTGAAATTGTATACCCGGAGTGGTTGGAATGCCAGTTGCCGATGTTGCAAACAGGAGAGAAACGCCCTAAAAAGGCAACTCCGGCTGCGTGGCGGGCTTGATGGCCGCCGAACGCTGCAGGAATCGGTACGGGTTGACCGGAGTGGAGTGAATGCGGACCTCGTAATGAAGGTGGAAGCCCGTCGAGCGTCCCGTGCTGCCGACCCGGCCCACTTCCTCGCCCTGACGGATTTCCTGACCTTCCATCACGTCGATTTTGGAGAGGTGACCGTACAGTGTCTCGTAACCGTTGCCGTGATCGACGATCACACAGCGACCGTAGCCGGAATACCAACTCGCGTGACGCACGATGCCGTCGCCCGTTGCCTTCACGGGCGTACCGAATGCGGTCGCGATATCGACGCCCGTATGCATGGCGCCTTCGCCGTTGAACGGATCGTGACGGGTTCCGAAACCGTCGCCTAAACGACCCATCACAGGCCAGGCCGAGGGTAGTATGTTCACGTTCAGCCGTGCAAAGATGTTGCGGCCGCGGCTGACCAAATTCGTTGTCCGGAGATAATTGTATTCGGCGAGAGATTCGCCCAAAGTGGGAACCAGCGGAGCTTCCGCGATCAGATCGGGCGAGCCAGCCAGCTGTTTGCGGACGCCGTATGCCGTGGTGACTTCATCGGCAAGAAGCTGCAAGCTCGCCATCTGCTCATTCGTCTGACGGACTTTCTTCTGGAGATTGTCGTACCGGTCCCGCAGGGCCTGCGCTTCTTTTTGGAGGGAATTGTAATTTGCAACCTTCGTCAGCATTCGTGCATAGCTGCCAGCCGCGCCAAAAATCACGAGGAGTAATGCTGCAACCACGCCTGCAACGGAATAAACGATCTTGTGCGGGACGTGAACGCGCTGAATGCGCCCGTGCAGCGAATGAGCTAATACGACGATGAAATAGTCTTGTTTCAAACCCAGCCCTTCATCCGTAGTGCGGGCGAACCGTTATGGTTCACCCCTTAGAACAGTCCATACCGACCCGGAATCCCTTTCGGAGGTGGATCCTGACGGTGGTGTTTCCTGCCTAAATCGAGAAACTGAAAGATTACCAAAATGTAACCTTGCAAGTCAACCCATTTCATTGTTACCATCCCGGCTTGTTACAAAGTCTTCCCGGCCGTCACTTCATGGGTCACTTCGTTAAGCGAAGAACCCTTATCTTTCAATTAGTTAAACGTGATTTTCAGCAGCGTTACGTTGGCTCGGCGGTGGGCTGGCTCTGGAGCCTGATCCACCCCCTCGTCTTACTGGCCAGCTACACATTCATATTCAGCGTTTGTTTGAAAACACCGCCGGGCACCGGTGCACTGACGAAAGACTACACCCTTTTCCTTTTCACCGGCATGCTCCCGTGGCTGCTTTTCAGCGAAACGGTCCACCGAAGCTCCGGGTGCATCGTCGAACAGGCGAACCTGATCACGAAGACCATGTTTCCATCGGAAATCGTGCCCGTTTCAATCTTCCTTTCCTCGCTCATCAGCCACATGCTCACGGTCGCGGTGGTGGTGGGCATCGTCGCGGTCGTGCTGGGGCACGTGAGCCCGATGCTGGTGCTCTTGCCCGTGTTCTCTCTCCTGCTTGGACTCTTCGCGGTAGGCATTGGTTGGGTTGCAGCGTCACTACAGGTTTACCTGCGCGACACCGCCCAGGTAGTAGCCGTATGCCTGACTTTCTGGCTGTGGCTGACACCGATTTTCATCGGCGAGGAGCAGTTTCCGAAAAGCGTAAAATTCATTCTCGCCCTCAACCCTCTCGCCTACATCGTTCAGGCGTACCGGGAGATGCTGCTGGGCACCAAAATGCTGCCTTTGGCCGATCTCGCGGCCCTTCTTGGACCCATGGCCGCCTTCTCAGTCGGTGCGTTCGTGCTGGGAGGCCTGTTCTTCCGGCACCTCAAGCGCGGTTTCGCCGATGTCCTCTGACGGGCTGAAGAACCATGCACCCCAAGGAAGCGGGACCAGTAAGACGACTTTTAGCCCCTGCTAAAGCTCTTTAACGCTGCCGCCAAAGCCGGACTGGAATCCGGATGCGCCGGGAACAGCACGAATCACCTTATCCAGTTCGAGGAATTCCTGGATATCCGGGTTGTCTGATTCGTAAAGCCCGGCGGGCGGCCCGAAGTAGGCAATCTGGCCCTTATTGAGAAAAACCACGCTGTCGGCCACCCGGTGCATCAGATCCAGATCGTGCGTTACGACTACGGACGTCAGCCGCAACTGCTTCTTCAGGCGAAGCATCAGCAGCGTCAAGTGATCGCTCATGATGGGGTCGACCATCGTCGTCGGCTCGTCGTAGAGGATGCATTGCGGTTCCGCAGCGAGCGCCCGCGCTATCGCGATTGCACGACGGTATCCGGTTGAGAGGTCGGCCGGATACTCGTCTTTCGCCTCGGAGATGCCGACCATTTTCAGCAGGCCGTCCACCACATCGTCGCGATTCTCGGCGTTGTAGTCGTCGCGGAGTTCCAGTGAAAACAGGATATTCTCAGCGACGGTCAGCGAATCGAACAGCGCTCCGTTCTGAAAAACCATCGTCACCTTGCGGCGAATGCGGTTGAGTTCCTCTTCGCCAAAGTCGGTAATGTCCTCGTGTGCGACGATCACCCGGCCCTTGTCGGGCTTCAGGAAGCCCATGATGTGGCCCAGGCTGACCGACTTGCCCACTCCCGACCGCCCGATGATCGCGACGGTCTGGCCGGAATCGATGTAGAAATTGGTATCGACTAAAATTGGCCGGTCGAACGTCTTGTAGACGTGACGGAATTCAATGTAGTGTGGGTACTCTTCAGCCATTTTGATGCTTCCGCACGTCCGCAGGCGTATTCAAATTGGCGAAAGAGCCCTCATTGCCCGTCTGGACGTATCGTACCGCGACCATTTGAAGGCCGTCTGTGACCTTACGGACCCCGCTGTTCAAAGCCGCTGCGATCGCGCGGTGGCAGCGCTTGTTGTACACCGCGCAGAGCGGTTCCAGTTTGCCATCAGGATGCCGCGGCACCGCGCAGTCAAAACCGGCCGCTTCCGCGAACAGCGCATCGAAAATCGCGGCATCGAGCGACGGCATGTCGCACGCAACAACAAGGTTCCACTCCGCCGTGGAAGCACCCAGCGCCGTTTCGATGCCCCCCAGCGGACCCAGACCGTCAATGCGGTCCGGGATCACCGGATATCCCAGTTCCGCATACTTGATTGGGTCCCCCACGAGCGTCACAACCCCGCACGAGCGGGCTGCGAGGTTTGCGATGATAGCGCCGAGGGGTCCATCGCCGGTATCCAGCCACGCTTTATCCCTGCCCATTCGGCGGCTTCGTCCGCCCACCAGCACCCACCCTGCGCGATCAGAATTCACGGGTATCTCCGATCAACCGATGTTACTATCGAACTGGATTGTTAGCCGCGAAACCGGCAAACTTTTGATGCGACGATGTCTTCTACTTGCGGTAGCGATGCCCGGCCTTCTGGCCGCAACGCCCGCGCCGCGAGTAAAATCCATTGTTCGCGCTGACAAAACTTCGGGCCGGCTGGTCCGGACGATGGCTGTCATTTCGGTTGAAGCGCCGATGGCGACCGCCGAGATTTTGACGCTGATTGACACCATCGCCGCGCAGCATGGTGTGGAAGACGCGCTGGTGCATTCGCTGATTCGCGCCGAGAGCAATTACAACCCCATCGCGATCAGCCCGAAGGGCGCGATCGGCATGATGCAGCTGATCCCTGCGACCGCGAAGCGCTTTGGTGTGAATAACCCATTCGACGTTCGCGAGAACATCGAAGGCGGCGTGAAATACCTGAAGTTCCTGCTCTCTTACTATCAGGACGACTACACGAAAACCATCGCAGCCTACAACGCCGGCGAGAACGCGGTCGATCGGTATCACGGCATTCCGCCCTATACGGAAACGCAGAACTACGTCTCGCGCGTCGCGGGCAATCTGCAGGCTGCGCGCGGCCGTAAGAAAACAGCACCGGTACTTGAAGCTGTGAACCGCATTCCGGCCGCCGAAACGCATCAGGCAATTCGAGCGTCGGTGGGTGCGGACGGCAGGGTTTACTACCGAACTGAGTGATCATGCAGCGAACCCTTGCAGCCGCGCTATTGACTCTGCTGCCCGCGTTCGCCGCTCACAAATCCGGCTTAATTCAGGTTACGGATCTCCGATTCTGGTCTCACCCGAGTTCAACCCGCGTCGTTCTGCAACTCACTGGTCCGTTCCAGTATCGAGCTGAGAACACACAGAATCGCCTTTCCATCGAGATTTCCGGGGCCCGACCCTTCATCGCCCGCCAGCGCATTGCCGCGAAGGTCGTGAACGACGGCCGGGTCGGCAGGATCCGCGTTACCGAACCCGCTCCCGGCAGGACCCGCGTCCTGTTCGAGTTGAACGGACCTTCCGCGTACACCATCACGCACCTCGATGCACCGGACCGTATGGTAATCGAACTGCGCTCAAAGGTCGGCAGGCACAAGCTCTTCGTTCCGCCTCTGCCCACCTACCGCGTTATGCGTCATGTGGTCCTGGCCGGACCGCCGCCGCCTTTGGATCCGTCCGCTCCGCTCGTCCTGACCACATTCCTGACGCCCTTACCGAAGGCCCGCGGCGTAAACGCGAAGCGCTATAAGCCAACCAACCCAACGCCTGCCCAAATCGCCGCGAGCACGAAGGTTCTAACGCCTCCGAAGCCCGCTACCGGGCCTGCCTCGGCGCGCATCTCGGCAGACGCCACGTCGTCGATGACGCGAGCCCTGGGACTGAAGGTCAACCGCATCGTGATCGACGCCGGACACGGCGGACACGATGAAGGCACCAGTGGGCCTGGAGGAGTAGTTGAAAAAGAGGTAGTCCTCGACGTCTCACTGAGGCTCGCGCAGCTTGTCCAGTCGCGCCTCGGAGTAGAAGTTGTACTGACACGCTCCGATGACACGTTCATCCCTCTCACGGAACGGACCCGCATCGCGAATCGCAAGCGCGCTGACTTGTTTCTGTCGATCCACGCCAACTCCTCCCCTGCCCCGACTGTCGGCGGCATCGAGACCTTCTTTTTGAACTTCACGAATTCCCCGGGTGCTCTGGAAGTGGCCGCGCGCGAAAACGCCGGTGCCGATCGAGCGGTTGGCGAGCTCACCGATCTGGTCAAAGAGATCACGCTGAACGACAAAATCACCGAATCCCAGACCTTCGCTCAGACGGTGCAGACCGCGCTGTACGCCCAGGCGCTGAAGGGCAACCCCAGCGCCCACAACCGCGGTGTGAAGCGCGCGCCGTTCGTCGTTTTGATCGGGGCGCAGATGCCGTCGATCCTGGCCGAAATCGGCTTCTTGACGAACGCTCGGGATGAGGCCTCGCTCAGCAAGCCCGAGTACCGGCAGAAGATCGCGGAAGCACTTTATAAAGGCCTTTCGCAGTATGCGCAGTCGCTGAGCCACTTTGAGGTTGCCACCCGGACCGAGAAGCTTGAAAAAGGCGACCGCTCGATCGGTGCCGGCCTTAACTAGGGATAAGTTCCCCTGATTTGAGGCAAGAGTCGGCCTCGCCATCGTCTTCCGACCGTCTTCGGATCCGCTTAAGTACACCGCCTTGCCCGCACCAGCCTTGCCCGCACCATAGGTGAGGACCACGGCGTTCCCTCTAGCGCGATTTGGGGCTGTTTCGCAGGCGCGTCTCCTGTCGGAGTAATTTGGCGGCGAGCGACAAGGCAACCAGGACATGCATCGCTTCAGGAGAGCCGTCACACTCCGAGGCCTGCGACGCAGCGTCGGTGGGGGAGTGGCACGTGAGTAAGCCAACCTGCGTTCCCGCCTGTGGACAGCGCGGCGCGAATCCATCCTCCAGGGGTGTAAGGTTTCTCAGACTCCCCCGTCAGCACCTATGAGCGGCGCAGAAAGCGCGCGCAACGCCATCATCGATTATTACCGCCAACGTGGGTCGGCGGAGCGCGTTTCCGAACGACTCGTCGCCCATGTGCAGGACCGCCGGGAACCCGATGAGCTGTTTAAGGGTGAGATCTGCCAGTGTGGGACAGCGTTGCTGAAGAACGTGAAGCCGGAGTACCGCGATGCGATCCAAACCATTGATCTGGATGATGGAAGCCTGGCTGACCTCGCTACTCGGGCCGGCATCACAGCGAACAACGCCGCCGTCCGCGTACATCGGGCCCGTGAGCCCTTGCGAAAGCAGGTAGCGACCGCGTGCGGCATATGCGCTACCCACGGCTGCATCGAGTGCCACTGTAAGCCTAAGGGCGAATCAGGCTTGTCGGCAAGATTATCGGCGAACTGGGTGTAAGGATCACGCGCGCGTTCGTCAGCACCTTTGTAAGGAGCGACGAACCGATGAACAACCTAATTGGAGCCAGCCTCATCCCCACTGGCCTTTTTCTTGCGCTGACACTTGCACCTGCAGGACGCGCGCAGCACGTCATGAGCAGCCGCCAGTCACTATGGAGCCAAAGATCGCAGAGCCCGAGGACCACCATCACGATCAGGGGCAATAGACAGGGAACGTGGCTGGCCCAAACCGCAGTACCGGTTTCCTGTTTGGATTCGGTTCTGGCACGAGCGTGAACCCGGCATCCTGGCCCATGGCCATGGCTATGCAGACGAAGGGGAACTGGAATCTGATGTGGATGGGGCAGGCCTTTGTGGTCGCAACGCAACAATCTGGTCCTCGCGGAGGCGACAAGATCTACTCCGCTAAATGGGGCATCCTGGCGGCGGTCCGGAATCTGGGGCGCGGGAGCCTGATGTTGAGGGGCATGGTCTCGCTGGATCCCATGACCATTACTGGTAAGCAATACCCGCTCTTGTTTCAAAGCGGGGAGACAGCGAATGGCAAACCAATCGTCGATGAACAGCACCCGCACGATCTCCTGATGGAGGTGAGCATCCACTACGCCCGGCCGATCGGTGGGAAGGCGATGCTGAACTTCTACTACGCGCCTGTCGGTGATGCCGCACTGGGGCCGATCGCGTTCCCGCACCGCGCTTCGGCCATGGAACTCTCACGTGGCAACCCGGCCGCAACTGGGTGGCGCAGGTATCCGCCGGCCGCATTCGCCGGCCGGAAACGACCCATGAGGATGACGTGGTTCGCAGCATCGCCTCCGTTCATTACACGAAGCCGGTCCGCGGCACACCTGGCTGGTCGAGCAGTCTAATCTGGGCTCGAAACTACAAGACCATCGGACGCTATGCCACCGATGCCGTGCTGGCGGAGACCGTCGTCCCAGTCAGCCGGAAGAACCTCCTAACCGCGCGATTCGAATGGTCCCAACGCGATAAACTCTTCGAATACGATCACGACCTGGCGCACCGAATCTTCGGTGAGACCGGAAAACGCGCACACAACGTTGCGGCATACACCGTTGGATACACGCGCGAACTCGGCTCTGCGGGTCCGGTGCAGACCGCCGTGGGCTTCAATGTCCCCGCGTATTCGATAGCCAGCACCCTCAAGCCCTACTACGGATCGAGCCCGTACGGCGCGATCGTCTTCCTCCGCTTTAGGCTGAATCGATCTGAATGATCTGTCGCGGGCCGCCTGGCGTCGGAAGCGGGCACCCTGCTTCAAACGGAGACTGGGGGCAAATTCACGGGTTATTAAAATGTCAGTTCGGGTCTTCACCGCTTTGATTTCGAGAAGACGATCAATTCCTTGTCTTGGGCCCGGAAGTGCTGCTCCTTTGAAAAGCTTGATTTCTCCGGTGTGTTTGTGGATCTCGCCCCGCTCATATAGCATGTGGGCATTAACAAGATCGGCTTGCGAAGAATGAGCGCTGTTCGTCAGCGCAAGTCGACAACGCCGTGCGCATGGCGTCCAAATGAACCCTGAAGCCATCCAAAGGAACGCGAAAGCATGGTAGGTGAGCGAGAAATGAAGAAGCGGGCGATTAGGACGCAGGGTAGGGCTTTCGCGGTGTGAGTTGTCAGGTAAGTTATTGCCCTGAACCAGGTCTGCAGAACACCACGACACTTCGAGCTGCAGCACGGTACTTCAGCCTTCCGAGCGGCACGCGCTTCTCCGGGAGCACGAAATCCGCGGGAGCTTTCAGATCGGTATCGGCAACCAGCCGCCAGTCCGCGGGCTTCCCTTCCTGAATCACGAAGTCTACAGGTTCCGGGCTCGAATTCATCAGCACGTAGATGTCGTCGTCCGGAACGCTGGTCCCGTGCAGACAGTACGAGAATGCCTGCCCCTGGCGGGAGAAGTCGAGTTCTTTGGCGTTCGTGCCATACCAGCAGATGTCCTCGCGCCAGAAGTGGCTCCGGCCAATCGACGGATGCTGCTTGCGGAAGGCGATCATGCCCTGGAAGAACCGGAACATATCGGCGTTCTTCTCGACCAGCTCCCAGTCAAGATAATTGATGTCGTTGTCCTGATTATACGGATTGTTGTTGCCGAGTCGGGTGGCGAGGAACTCGTCACCCGCACAG